>JALOOB010000092.1 GCA_025454635.1 Anaerolineae bacterium | reverse complement strand
TGAACCACTCCAACTCCTTGAGGGGGTCGAGCACCCCGTCCGGGGCGCCTGCGGCCACTTCCTCATAGAATGCGCCCTCGTCAAAGGACAGCCCGGATCGCATCTGCAGGAGGTGGCGCAGCGAGATGTCGCCTTGACCGCGCTTGAGAAAGCCCGCGAACTGATCGCGCAGCTCGCGGCCGAGCGTGGCGTCGATGTTGGGGATTGCGCCGCTGCCGTTAGCCATGCCGACCAGCGCGGACATGAAACTTTTGGTCACCGATGCGACATGGTGCAGGCGAGTAGCATCGTGGCCGTTGAAGTACTCCTCGTAGACGAGGTCACCGTCCTTGATGACTAGCAGGCTGTCGAGGAAGGGCAGGTCGCGCTCGATTTCAGCCCGCAACCCCGCCAGCCTTGTCTCGTCGAGACCGCGTTCGGCAGGTAAGGCCGTGCGCCAGGCTGCGGTCGGCCAGTAGTCGCGCGCCGGTGGATCGGATGGCGCGGGGGTGGGCAGCGCGGGCGGGGGCGCGGCGCAGGCCGCGAGGACTGCGAACGCGACCAGAACCGCAATCAGCCGCCCGACGATCTGGTGAACGCTGTGTCTCATACGGGTTTCTCCTCGCAGTCGGAAGCCGGTCTGCTGGCGCGCAACTTAGCGCTAGACCGTCCGGAACTCGTTACGAAGAACAAAGCGGCCTCGACCTGCTCGGCGCCGGCGGGAGCCGCTGCGCGCGCGGGAGCTCTCCCGTTGTGTCCGCTTGGGGTGGCTCTCATCGGCTTCCAACCCGTTCCGCCTCGGGCAGCCAGATCGCGATCGTTTCCGGCTGAAGCGTTTCTTCGACAGCGCGCGCCTGCGCGGCTACTAATGCGCCCAGGTCTGTCTCGCTGCGGGCAATTGCGCCGAAGTCCGCGAGCACGCGCTGCGCGTCGTATTTGCGCCGGTAGAAGCGGCGGTCGACGAAGTCCTGGACGCGGCGCCGCAGCGGGCTGAAGAGGGCGGCAATGGCGAGCGTGCTGGCGACGATGGCAATGGGAGAAGTCTGCCCGCTGACGCCGGTAAACAGCCGCTGCATTACGATCACCGCGCCATAGAAGACCAGCGCCAGGAGCGCGGTGACGATGGCGTACACCAACGTGCGGCGGATGATGATGTCGATGTCATAGAGCTTGTAGCGCAGAATGGCGATGGCGATGGCGATGGGCAAAGTCAGGATACTCAGATTCAGCGCAACGTTGAAAGCGTCCGTTCCGCTGACGTCAAATACGAATTCGAAGCCCTGGACCCAAACGACGAGGAAAAGCGCGCCCGCATAGAGCAGCCACTTGATCTGGCTGCGTTCTGTTGGGGCGCCGCGACGGTAGCGCACGAACAGCGAGGCCACCGAAGAGACGGCCAGCAGGAGCAGCAGCGCGATCCAAACCGGCAGCAGGAACTCGAGGTTGACGATGCCGATGGGGTTGGGTATGCGCCAGGGGGTGGGCTCGCCCGGTCCGTTGAGCTCCGGCGCCAGGGCCGTCATGAGCAGGAAGAAAGCCACCAAGCCGACCGCAAGGACGCGCAGCCAGTTCCAGCGCGGGGACGGCGGCCGGCCGGTTGGGAAATGCAGCGCGATCATCAGCAGCGGGAAGATCAGCAACAGCCACGACCCGTTGGCGAACCACAACCCCAGCGCGAAGGCGCCGGATGGTTCCGCGGGGGGCGCGGGCAGATTCTCGAAGTAGGTAACTAACGGATAGAGAAAGACGAGCGAGCCTTCCATCAGCAGCAGCCAGCCGACCGTGTTACGCGGCTGGCGCGCGACGATCAGCGCGCCCGTGCCGCCGAACACGGCAAACGCAATCAGCGTGGTCAGGCTTGAGACGACCTGGAGGAGATTCTTGGGAGCCGGAGCCGCTTGCAGCTCGACGATCGTTGCGATTCCCGTTGCGACCAGGATGGCTGCGAGCAGAACCCACGCGAAGGCGGCGCGATTTCTCCTCATTGGCGGTCCTCCCCAGGCTGCCATACCCCGACTGTGGCGGGACTGAGCGACACTTCGACGGCGGACGCGAGCCGCGCCGTAAGCCGGTCGACGTCGGTTTCGTCGCGCGCGACGGTGGCAAACTCGGCGAGCACGCGCTGCGCGTCGTACTTGCGGCGGTAGAAGCGGCGGTCGACGAAGTCCTGCACCCGACGGCGGAGCGGACTGAAGAGGGCGGCGATGGCAAGCGTGGACGCAACGAGCGCAATGGGCGAGGTCTGGCCGGTGATGCCCGTGAAGAGCCGCTGCAGCAGGAGCACCGAGCCATAGAAGACCAGCGCGAGGAGGGCGGTCACGACGGCGTACACGAGGGTGCGGCGAATGATGAGGTCGATGTCAAACAGCCGGTAACGCGTGATCGCAACGGCAAGGCAGATCGGGAGCAGGAGGAGGAGCCAAAGGATCACGGCGGATAGACCCGAGAAGGTCCCACGAACCAGCAGCACGGCCAATGCTATGCTGAACGGCGCGCCCAGCCCGCCTCCCATGCCGAGGGTCATCCAGCGCAGTTGAGCGCGCGCGACCGGATCTCGTGCGGTCCGCCAATTATGGATCAGCGAGCCAAAGACCGAGGCCACGGTTAACGCCAGATATGCGATAGACAGAGCAAAGATCAGGCTTTCCCAAACTGCCTGCCCGGTAGTCAGCGCGAGATAGGACAAGATCAGGCAACTGGCCAAGCCAAATCCGTACACCGTCACAGGCAAGAGACGCGGGAAGCGTCGTAAAGGCGCCTTGACGACCGGAAACGCGAGCGGCAGCAGCATGAGCGAGGCGAAAAAAGCCCAATACCACGAGTACCCGAAGACGACATAGATGTACTCGGCCAGGGGAGGGAACGTGTGACCATATAGGGCAGAAGCCGTGAAGCCGATCCAACTCGACACGAAGTAGTAGCTGAAGATGATGAACAGATAGCGCGCGCCGAGATTGCCGGGACGCATGAAGAAGGCAAAACCAACGACGAGGAAGGCAACCAGCGATATGATCATATCACGCGGTTCTTCTTTCAGTGTTCCCCAGGCGTTGCGTACGAGCGTATCCGGACCCAACCGTATCAGCGGGATTTGCAGCTCGATAGTCTCGACGTCCGGCGCTTCTTCGCCGGGTAACTGAGCCATCGAAGTGGAGCGTTGCGCCGTGTACAGAATGGTTTGCCCGATTTGGAGATTCGGCGGGAAGACGGGAGCCTTGCCCTTAACGATCGGCACTCCCTCGATTGCCACAACCTGATCGCCCACGCGAAGGGCGCTGGGCTGACCGCTCATGTTCAACTCGGCCGTGTACACCCCGCTTGTTTCGCTGTTGGACGCATACCGCCAGCCGTCCTGGGGGAACTGGTAGACGTACAACGCATAAGCAACGCAGGCAGCCAACCAACCCAGTGCGAGCGCTAATGTGAGCCATGATGCGAGACTCCATCGCCGTTCGTCTCTCACCCGCTCCCTCCTCTGATCTCGTCGATCTGTTTGTGGCCCACGCTCACTCCACCTTTTTTTGCGCTTGCGCGGTCTTTATTCGCTATTTGAGATGAAGTGTGACTACTATACGCCGGTTGTCTCTTTTCTACAAGGGCGCACCTTTCGTGGATCGGTTAGCGCCGGACGGCCAGCAGCCATCCCAGGATTCCGCCAAAAACAACATGCGCCAGCAGCCAACTTGCGGGCGGCAGCGCGCGCAGCGGCGCGCCCAGTTCGCTGCCCATCAGGCCGAGCGACACCAGCCACAGCGCAAGGCCGTAAACCACGCCGGCCAACACGAGGCGGGCGCCGAGCCTTGCCGCCACGGGCGCGGTCAGAAGCGCGAACAGCAGCCCGTAGATTCCCGCCGTCGCCAGGTGCGCCAGCGCGCCGGACAGGGCGGAGTTGCCGCCCGTCGGATCGAAACGCGAAAGGACCAACCGCGGCCCGAGTTGCGCCAGCAGACCGGAGATGACCAACAGGGCCATCATCGCCAGCCCGGCCGCAACACCCCGCAACAACCCGTCCACCGCGATATCGCCGGCGCTCCGCGACGCCCTGCCAAGAACCTTGCCCTCCGTCATCGCTTTACCCTCCATTCGTTGCGCAGTACAATCTGCGCTGAATCATAGGTGGCGCGCGTCCTGAGCGCGTTACGGCTGGCGTTACGATGCAGGAGAGCAGCTTGATCCGACTCTATCTCTTCGGCGCCCCGCGGCTGGAGCGCGACGGTGTGCCCGTCTCGACCGACACGAAGAAAGCGGTCGCGTTGCTAGCTTATCTTGTCGTGACCGGCCGCGCCCATACGCGCGACACGCTCGCCACTCTGTTGTGGGGCGATGCAGACGAACAGCACGCGCGCGCCGCGCTCCGCAGGACGCTGTCCGCCTTGCGGAGCGCGGCAGGGGATGCGGTTGCGCTGACGAACGGCGACCTGATCCGGGCAGGCGCGGAGATCTGGTGTGATGTTGCGGCCTTTCGCGCGGCGCTTGCGGGGTCAGCGGCGGACGCAGCGGCGGGGATCGCGCTGGCGGCGGGCGCGTTTATGTCCGGGTTCAACCTGCGCGACGCGCCCGACTTCGAAGAGTGGCAGCTGCTCGAAGGGGAAGCCTTGGGCCGCGAGCTGGGCGGCGCGCTGAAGCTGGAGGCCGAACGGCGCGCAGCCGCGGGGGATTACGACGGCGCGCTCGAGGCGGCGCGGCGCCTGCTGGCGCTCGACACGCTCAACGAGGAAGCGCATCGACTTCTGATGCGACTGTATGCCTTGAACGGCGAACAAGGCGCGGCGCTCCGTCAGTACCGCAGTTGCGTGCGGGTGTTGGAGCAGGAGCTCGGCGTGACGCCGCTGCCGGAAACGGCCGAACTCTATCGCGCGATTCGCGAGAACCGGCTGGCTCGGCCGACGCCCGGAACCGATCGACCGGCTGCGGCCCCCGAACACGACTCACTCCATGAGCAGCCACGCCCTGCGCAGCCGCAGCCGCTGGTCGGCCGCGGCAAGGAGTGGCCGGCGCTGTTGCGGCTCTTTGAGCGTCAGGCTGCGTCGGGTTGCTGCGTCGGGCTGGAGGGCGAAGCAGGCATCGGCAAAACCCGGTTGGCGGAGGAGTTCCTTGCTTTCGCAAGCCGGCGCGGCGCGCGCACCGCGGTCGGGCGCTGCTATGAGGGCGAAACCGGTCTCGCGTACGCGGTCGTGCTCGACCTTTTGCGCCGGCTGATGGACGACGCGGATTGCCAGGACCGGCTTGCCAACCTCCCGGCGGGCGCGCGCTGGGCGGCTGCCCGGCTCCTTCCCGAGCTTGGTGCGACGGATCAGCCCTTGGCTTCCGATCCCGGCGCAGGTGCGCGCTTTTTCGAAGGGCTCGCGCAGTTTCTTGCGGGTCTTTGTCCGCGCGACGCGCCCACCGTCCTCCTCTTCGATGACCTGCACTGGGTCGACGAGGCATCTCTTGACTTCCTGAGCTATTTCTCGCGCCGGATCGCAGGCCGCGCGGTCTGCCTGGTCTTCTCGTGGCGGGCGGAGGGTTCGCCGCAGGTCGAGCGCCTGCGCCTGCTGCTGGCCGAACTGGAACGCGCAGGGCGCGGTCAGTTGTTGCGCCTGCGGAGGCTCTCTCCCGCCGATGTTCTTGAGCTGGCGAGGGCCGCGCAGAGGCCCGAAGTTGCAGAGCAGGTCTATCGCGAGAGCGAAGGCGTGCCGCTGTTTGTGGCAGCCTACCTCGATGCGGCCCACCGCGGACAGAGCGCGACCGCGCTGCCCGCCACCATACGAGACCTGCTTTCGGCTCGCGTGGCGGGCGTCACAGATGCGGAGCGCCAGCTTCTCCAGGCCGCGGCTGCGCTCGGCCGGAGCTTCGACCTTGACGCGCTCCAGGCAACGTCCGGCCGGTCCCTGGACGAGACGTTGTCCGGCGTTGAGCGTCTGATGGAGCGCGGGCTGCTGCGCGAGGCGCCCGGCCAGGGGGCCGAGGAGGTCTACGACTTCGACCACGACAAGCTGCGCGAGTTGGTTTATGAGACGACCGGCGCAGCGCGGCGGCGGCTGTTGCACGAGCGAGCGGCGCGCGCGTGGCTCGCGGCCGGCGGGCGACGACGCACCGGCCTGCCGGTCGCGGCGCTGGCCGCGCACCATCTTCAGCTTGCCGGGAAAAACGAGGAGGCCGCGCGGCAGCATGTGCTGGCGGCCCGGCACGCGGCCCGCGTCTTCGCCAACTCGGATGCGATCGGCCATTACCGTTCTGCGCTCGAGCTTGGGCACGCGGACAGCGCGGAGCTGCGCGAGGCGATGGCAGACCTCGAGGCGTTGCGCGGGAACTATGCCGGAGCGCAAACCGCCTACGAGCTGGCCGCCGCGCAGACGGGCGAGGGCGCGCCGGAGGCCGGCCGGATCGATCACAAGCTCGCCAACTTACGCGCGCGGCTCGGCGAATGGGATGCGGCCGAAGGCTACTACCGGACTGCCGAGCAGGCGCTTCTGACCGGGGGCGAGCGCGAGCGCGCGAAGCTGTATGCGGACTGGGCCCTTGCGGCGCATCAGCATGGGAACGCGGCTCGCGCGGCCGAGCTTGTCGAGCGGTCTTTACTCCTGGCGTCTGCCGCGGCCGACTCAGCGGCGCTTGCTCAGGCGCACAACACGCAAGGCGTGCTCCAGCGCGCGCGCGGCGACCTGACGGGCGCCATCCGCAGCCTGGAGCGCGCCTGCGCGCTTGCCGAGGAGTTGGACGATCCCGCCGCGCGGGTAGCCGCGCTCAACAACCTGGCGCTGGCAGCCGCCGAAACAGGCGATCTCGCGCGCGGGGAACAGTTGCTCCGGTTGGCGCTGGCGGAAGCCGTGCGGCAGGGCGATCGCCACCGGGAGGCGGGATTGCGCAACAACCTGGCCGACCTCTTGCGTATGCAGGGGCGACGTGAGGAAGCAATGGCCGAGCTGAAACAGGCCGTTGCGCTCTTCGCGGAGGTCGGCGCGCAGGCCGGTGAGCCCCGCGCGGAAATCTGGAAGCTGACCGAATGGTAATTCCGCGCGAGCTCGGCCCTGCGCTGCTGGCTCACTCCATAACGCGCGCGATTTCGCCTTCCACCACGACCTTATATACCTTGAGCGGTTCCTCTGCCGGACCTTCGATCACCGCGCCGGTCCGCACGTCGAACACCGACGCGTGCCACGGGCAGATGGCCGTGTTGCCTGCGACTTCCCCCTCGCTCATCGGCCCATCCGCATGCGTGCACTCGTCCTGAGTCGCATAGAAGACGCCCTCGATGTTGTAGACCGCGACAGCCTTGCCGTCGACCGTCACGCGCTTGGCATGCCCCGGTTTGATCTCCCCAGCGCGAAACTCGTTCGGCGCGAGCGCGGGTGCAGGCGCGGCTGGCGACGCGGTTTCGGATTGCAGAGACTGCGCCGCAGCGGCGACGTGGGGAAAGACGGCTTCGAGCGACAGGTCGGGTTCGTCATCGTCGTAGACCGGCACGTCGAGGTAGACGTTACCGCCTTCCACCATCACCTTATATGTCGGAAGCGCAGTCGAACGATCTAGCAGCAGTTGGCCGGTCGGCAGATCATACTGGTAGCCGTGCCAGGGGCAGGTGACCGTCAGCCCTTCAACCTTGCCCTGGCACACTGGCCCGCCCCGGTGCAGGCAGCTGTTGCCCAGCGCGTACCACTGGCCGCCGACCCGAAAGACCCCGATCGACTGCCCGTGCGCCTCCACGATCTTTCGTTCGCCGTCGCCCAGGCTGTCCGCGGCGCCGACCAGGACGCGATGGGTCGCCGCCGGCTGCATCCGCCCTGCGGCTTGCTCGTACGAGTGCTCGGCCAACTCGCGCAGCGGCTCCTCGTGGACTTCCTCCTGCGGTTGGTAGGTTTCCGGCTCGTTGCCTTCGCCGTACACGCGCGAAAGCTGCTGCGTCAGCACCGTGAGGAACGCGCTCCAGGCGCGCAGCCCGCGCACCTCGAGATCCGGGTCCCTGTCGTGGAGCTCGCGCACCAGCACCTCGGTGATGCGCTGCTGCATAAAGCCGATCATGCCGACCACGTACCGCTCGGGGATGTAGATGCGCGGGTCCGCGCCGTGCGAAGTGTGCGCGCGGCCGACATAGTCGACAAACCGCGCGTAATCGTCGTCGAAGACGCCCGTCATTGTTCGGCGCCAGAAGCTCGCCTGGTGGCGCATTCTCAGTTCCAGGTAATCCTGATCGAGCGCGCCGTCCTTCGTTAGGAAGTGCTTGCGGGTCGCCGGGAAGCGGAGCAACTGCGCGTAGAAGTCGCCGATGATCTCGGGCAGGTGCGGTTCGATCACCGCGCGCGTTTGGCGAATGGTCTCGGCGTCGGCGGATGTGAGTCCGGCGAACTGCGACATGAAGCGGAAGTAGCGATCCGCGTCGACAGCTCCGCGTTTGAAGCGTTCCTGGGTCGAGAGCTCGCTCATCGAGGTTCCTCCCTCATGCCGTTGGCGGGCCGATGCCGCTGGCCACGGTATCGCATCGGTGCTGCCAAATAAAACGGCGCGGCCAGTGTACGCGGCCGCGCCGTGCGTTTCTATCATCTGGCTTCCGAGACCGCGTGCGCTTCGCGGCCGTCCTCGGTCAAGGACAGATCCGGTTCTGGTCAGCCGCGTAGCGACGAGTTCGCGGGGTGTGAGGCGCTACGGGAAACAGACTTCGCCCGTGTACGAGCCGCTTGCGCCATCCGCCGTCGCGCTGCCCCCAGCAACGAGCCGGCCGGTTGCGCCTGCGTGGCAACCCGTCCCGCCAAGGATTGTGATTACCTCGGCGTACTCCCCGTTGCCGCTGATTGCCCGCGTAATGGCGTCCTTTGTCACGAGCGTGCCGCAACGTGTATTGAAGATGGCATCGCCGGTGACGAAGACCACTCCGGTTGCGGCCGTGTCCGCGGACATCAGGTATTCGGTGGCGGAGAAGAACACGCCCCCCTTCAGGTGACCCGTCACGTCGCCCCTGCCGCACATGCCGAGCGGCGAGGCGCACTCACCAGGGGAGACAGGTCCCATGGTGACCTTGCCTGAGACCTTCATGCAATCGCCATTCACGGCGCCAATCGCGCCTGCGCTGCCGGCCGCTGCGAACGCAACCAGGAGCGCCATGACGCAGACAACAGGAACCAGCTTTCTGACAGGGTGGGAGGACATAGCGTACTCCTTGAAGAAACCAAGCTCATACGACTTAGCCAATATAGCACTAGTTCGCAAGGTTGTCATCGGTATTTAATCCAATAAATACTATATAGTTTCGCGCCGTGGCTCGATCTCGCGCGAGGTTACCCGAAGAAAGGGCGAAATGGTATAATAACGAGGTTATGGAAGAGACTGCGCAGGCGCGGCGGCAGCGCTTATACCGGCTGCAAGGGATCATCTTGCGGCGGCGAGACTTGGGGGAAGCTGACCGGCTGCTCACCGTATTCACGCGCGACCGGGGCAAACTCAACCTGCTGGCGAAGGGCGTGCGCCGCGCGGCTAGCCGCAAGGCGGGGCACATCGAGCCGTTCACCTACACAGACTTGCTCGTGGCAAAGGGCGCGAACCTGGACCTCGTGACGCAGGCGGAGACCATCGAGCCGCACCGGCGCGTGCGCGAGGACCTCTGGCTGAGCAGCCTCGCCTACTATGTCGTCGAGTTGGCCGACGCGTTCACGCAGGATGAGGACCCGAACGCGTTGTTATTCGACTGGACGCTCGAAACGCTGCGCCGGCTGGACGCCGGGACCGCGACCAATCTGGCGGTGCGCTATTATGAGCTGCACGCGCTTGACCTTGCCGGCTACCAGCCGCAATTCTTCCACTGCGTCCAGTGCAACAAGTCGCTTGCGCCGGAGGTCAACTTCCTGAGCCTGGAACGGGGCGGCTGCCTCTGTCCGCCGCACGGCGCGAACGTCGCGGGCACCATCGCGCTGCCGGTCGACGTGCTCAAGGTGTTCAGGTACCTGCAACGTTATCCGTGGGAGCAGATCGCCGCGCTGCAACTCCGGCCCGACGTGCTGGCGCAGGTCGAGTCGATTCTGGCGCGTTACATCGTCTTTCATTTGGAGCGCGGGCTGCGCGCGCCGGTGTTCGTGGACCGGCTGCGCCGCGCGTTCCCGGAACATGCGCCAGAGGCGCAAGGGTAGCGCAAGTGGAAATCGGCGAATACCAGCGCTGGCTGGAAGCGTGGGACAGGGCGCGCGGGTGGGACCGCGTCTCGCCGTCCCATACCTTGATACATGCGATGGAGGAGTTGGGCGAGGTTGCCCGCCTCATCCTGCAATGGGAAGGCTACAAGGAGTCCGAGAGCGCGGAGCGGCTTCGCCAGGACCTCGAGGAAGAACTGTCGGACGTCTTTGTGTTCTTGTTCAAGCTGGCTTATCAGGCCGGGGTGGACGTCGAAGCTGCCCTGGCGCGCGGACAGGCGAAGGCGGACGGTCGCTACGACGACCTCGCCGAGTCGGCCGTAATGTTGGATCGCTATCATGCGCGACAGCGGGCAGCGCTCGAAGAAATGCTGCGCCGGCCCGGTCGCGTCGAAGAAAACCGTGGGAGCGCAGAATGACCCCGAAACCGTTGTCTTTCCAGGAAGTAATCATGCGCCTGCAGTCCTACTGGGCCGAGCAGGGGTGCTTGATCTGGCAGCCTTACAGCGAAAAGGTGGGCGCGGGAACTGCCAATCCCGGCACGATCCTCCGCGTGCTTGGGCCGGAGCCGTGGAACGTGGCCTATGCCGAGCCGAGCTACCGGCCCGACGACGGCCGCTACGCGGAAAACCCGAACCGCATGCAGATGCACACGCAGTTCCAGGTGATCCTGAAGCCCGCGCCCGAGAACTCGCAGGAACTGTACTTGCAGAGCCTCGAAGCCATCGGCATCGACCGGCGCAAGCACGATATCCGCTTCGTGGAAGACAACTGGGAATCGCCCGCGCTGGGCGCGTGGGGCCTGGGCTGGGAAGTGTGGCTCGACGGGATGGAGATCACGCAGTACACCTACTTCCAGCAATCGGGCGGCATGCAGCTTGACCCCGTGCCCATCGAGTACACC
>JALOOB010000371.1 GCA_025454635.1 Anaerolineae bacterium | reverse complement strand
AAGCGGATCTCGCGGGGCTTGAGCGGCTTGCCGAGTTCTGCCACCACGAGCGACATGAGTTCGGCGCGAAGGTCCTCGCTCGGCTCGCGGCCGGGCGCGAGCGTGCAGAAGCAGACGATTTCCTCGCCCTTGACCTCGTCGGGTGCGCCGATGACCGCAGCGAGCGTCACCGCGGGATGGCTGCAGAGGATGGCCTCCACTTCGGCGGGGCCGACGCGTTTGCCGGCCACCTTGATCGTGTCGTCAGAGCGCCCGAGGATGTACCACTGGCCGTCCGCGTCGACGGTGGCCCAATCGCCGTGGACCCAGATGCCGGGGAAGCGCGACCAGTACGCCTCGATGTAGCGCTCGGAGTCCTTCCAGAAGCCGCGCGTCATGCCGATCCAAGGCTGGCGGATGGCTAACTCACCCACTTCCCCGCGCACGCTGCGGCCTTCCGCATCCAGCACGTCGGCGGCCATGCCCGCGGCGGGGCCGGAGAACGCAGCGGGCTTGAGCGGTGTGAGAAGGTTGCCCAGCAGGATGCCGCCGGAAATCTCCGTGCCGCCCGAGTAGTTCAGGATGGGCAGGCGTTTTCCGCCGACCACCTGGAACAACCAGGACCACGACTCGGGGTCCCAGGGCGAGCCGGTCGAGCCGAACCAGCGCAGCGACGAGACGTTATGTCGCTTTACCGGCTCTTCTCCGTGGGGCCGCAGACTGCGGATCAGCGTCGGCGAGACGCCGAGGCCGGTGACGCGGTGGCGCTCGACGAGGGCCCACTGCCGGTCGACGTCGGGGTAGTCGGGCGCGCCGTCGTAGAGCAGCACGGATGCGCCGAGCAGGAGCGCGCCCCACACCTCCCACGGCCCCATCATCCAGCCCATGTCGGTGATCCAGTAGAGCACGTCGTCGGGCTTCAGGTCGAAGCCGTGCGAGAGGTCCTGCGCGGCCTTGATCGGGAAGCCGCAGTGCGTGTGGACCGCGCCCTTGGGCTTGCCGGTGGTGCCGGAGGTGTAGATGATCATGACGGGGTCTTCGGCGCTCGTGCGCGCGGTGCCGGCTTCGGGTGACTGCCGGGCGACGAGGTCATGCCACCAATGGTCGCGGGTGGGCGTCATCGCCACTTCGTCGCCGTTGCGACGCACGACGATCATGTGGCGCAAGGACGGGACCGCCTCGGCGGCCGCGTCAGCGATGGGCTTCATGGGGTAGCATTTGCCGCGGCGGCAGATGCCGTCCGCCGTGATGAGAGCGACCGCGCCAGCGTCGTTGAGCCGGGACGCCACCGCGCCTTCGCCGTACCCGGAGAAGAGCGGCACGACGATGCCGCCGATCTTGCAGATGGCGAGTAGGCTAACGGCGATTTCCGGGACCATGGGCATGAAGAGGCCGACCGCGTCGCCCTTTGACAACCCCAACTCGCCCAAAGCGTTTGCCGCGCGGCAGACCTCCGCGTTCAATTCGGCGTAGGTGAGGACGCGGGTGGCGCCTTCCTCGCCTTCCCAACGGAGCGCGACCGCGCCGCCGCGGCCGGCGTCGATCCACTTGTCGAGGCAGTTGTGGGCGATGTTCATGACGCCGTCGACGCACCACTGCGGCCATTCGATGCCGCGGCTGAAATCGGCCACCTGGGTGTAGGGTTCGTAGAACTGAATGTCGAGGTCGGCAAAGACCGCGTCCCAGAAGGCCGAGACGTCGTCGAGCGAGCGCGGGATGAGATCGTCGAAGGAGACCGCGCTCGCGCCCACTTGGGCGGCGAAGCGGCGCATGAAGCGGACGAGGTTGGTCTGCGCGACGACGGCAGGGTCGGGGCGCCACACGAAGTCGGCGGCAAACGCGGATTCGGTCATGGCAGTCCTCCCGGGCTGAAGGGTGTCGACGGACCGACTATAAACGCGCGAGCGCGCCGCCGTCTAGCATGAGAAGTACCATTCGCGGCACGCGACGGGGTATAATGGCGGCTCATTCGAGCCGAGGGCAGGCGCATGGAGGAAAGATGAGCCATGAATTGTGGGCCGAGGTGGACCGGTACATTGTCGACCTGATCGTCAAGCCGGACGACGCGCTGGAGGTGACGCGGCAGGCGAGCGCGCTTGCGGGGCTGCCTGCGATTGAAGTGTCGCCCGCGCAGGGCCAACTGCTCGGCGTGCTGGCGCGGGCGTGCGGCGCGCGGCGGATACTGGAAGTGGGCACGCTCGGCGGTTACAGCACGACCTGGCTGGCGCGAGCGCTGGCGCCGGGCGGACGGATGATCACGATTGAGGCGAAGGCGGCGCACGCGGCGGTGGCGCGGGAGAACATCGCGCGGGCGGGGCTGGCGGATCGGGTCGAGGTGCGGGAGGGGCGCGGGGCGGAGGTGCTGGCGCGGATGGCGGCTGACGGCGACGGCCCGTTCGACCTGATTTTCATCGACGCGGACAAGCCGGGTTATGTCGAGTATTTCGAGTGGGCGCTGAAGCTGGCGCGCGTTGGCACGCTCATCATCGCAGACAACGTGGTGCGCAGGGGCGCGGTAATCGACGAGGAGAACGAAGACGAGAATGTCCAGGCCGCGCGGCGGTTCAACGAGCGACTCGGCGCGGAGCCGCGCGTGGTGGCGACGGTCATTCAGACGGTGGGAAGCAAGGGGCACGACGGGCTGGCGCTGGCCGTGGTGACGGGTTAGGCTCCGTCCTTCGTGGCGCGCGACCATTGGTTTGCGCGGATATTGTCGCCCGCAAGCCGCGCGGTTTCCTCGACGCGCTTCGCCCGGGTGCCCGGCGTCTTGGCCTGGACGATCCATTCGAGGATGCCGCGCTTTGCGGAGCGCGGGAATGCGTCGAAGTTGGAGGCTGCGCCGGGCACGGCCGCAAGCGCCGCGGCAAGGTCGGGCGGGATTTCGAGCGCCTCGACCGCGTCGAGCTTGCTCCACGAGCCGTCGGCCCTGGCGGCCTCGATCTTGGCTAACCCGGCGGGGGTCATGCGGCCCTGCGCGATGAGGCGCTCAACGCGCTCCTTGTTGGGCTTCGACCAACCGGTGCGCGGCTTGCGCGGGGCAAACCAGAGCATCGACCGTTCCTCGTCGAGCGCGTTTGCCTTGCTATCGATCCAGCCGAAACAGAGCGCTTCCTCGACCGACTCCTCGTACTCGATACGCGGCTTGCCGGCGGCCTTCTTATAGGTGATGAGCCAGACGCCTTCGGCGCGCGTGTGATTTTCGGTGAGCCAGGCGCGCCAGTCAGCCAGGGTGGTCGGTTGAACGGAATTCGGTGGCGGAGTCGCGGCCATTATGCCTCCGCAGCACTTGTAGCACGGTTGCGGCGAATTTGAAGTAGGGGCGGGCACCAACGCGATTTGCGCGGGGGAAACCGCGCGCTATACTCCCGGCTATGAATGACACCACACGATCTGAACTGGCCCTCGCGCGTTTCCGCGAGGGGTACAACTGCTCGCAGTCGGCGTTGTCGGCGTTTGCCGAAGAGCTTGGACTCCCGTTGGAGGCCGCGCTGCGGATTGCCGCGCCGTTTGGCGGCGGAATCGGGCGGCAGGGCGAGGTGTGCGGCGCGGCGTCGGGCGCGCTGATGGCGCTGGGGCTGCGCTTCGGGGAGGCGAGCGGCGACAAGGCGGCGAAGGAGCGCGCGTACGCGGTG
>JALOOB010000091.1 GCA_025454635.1 Anaerolineae bacterium | reverse complement strand
TTCGAGGTGGAGCGGCCCGACCTGGCCGAGACGGACGAGGCGCGGCAGTTCGCGGAGCGGCGCATCGGCTTTTACACCCGGCTCGGCGCGCGGCTGCTCACGGGCATCGAGTATTGGCAGTGGGTCGGCCCGCACCAGCCGCCCGTGTCGATGCGCGTGATGGTTCACCCCGTAGCGGAGTCCTCGCCGGAGCAGGGATTCGCGTGGGCGAAGGCGTTGTTCGGGGACGCGCTCCGCCAGGTGGGCGAGTTGGGGTGGGAGTAGAGGCGCGTCGGGCTCGCCCCGAACGCAGCGACCTGTGCTATACTCCCCCTACCACAAATGCAGCAGGGGAGCGACTCAATGCGGTGTCTCGTCACCGGAGGAGCCGGGTTCATCGGGACTGCGCTGGCCAACCGGCTGGCGGAAGCCGGGCATCATGTGCGCGCGCTGGACGATCTGAGCGCGGGCGATCCGTCCGCGCTGCACCCTGAGGTCGTCTTTACGCGCGGCGACGTGCGCGACCGGCCGAAGCTGTGGACGCTCCTGCAGAAAGTCGACTGCGTCTTTCACCTCGCGGCGCGCGTCTCCGTGCCCGAATCGATCCTCTACCCGCGCGAGTACAACGACGTGAACGTGGGCGGCACCGTGGCGCTTACCGAGGCAATCCGCGACGCGGGGGTGGAACGGGTGGTGCTCGCTTCATCCGCCACCGTGTACGGCCCGCAGCCGAGCCAGCCGGTCAACGAGTCTGCCTGGCCGCACCCGCAAGCGCCCTACGCGGTCAGCAAGCTCGCGGCGGAGCACTACATCTTCTCGCTCGGCGAGCTGTACAGCATCACGACCGTCGCCTTGCGCATCTTTAACGCCTACGGCCCCGAACAGCGCGTGCCGCCGGTCCACGCGCCGGTCATCCCGCATTTCGTCCGCAACATCCTTTCCGGCGCGTCCGTGGTGATCCACGGCAGCGGCCGGCAGACGCGCGACTTCGTCCACATCGACGACGTGGTCGACGCGCTGATCGCCGCGTCAGAGGCGCGCGATGCGCACGGCAAGGTGATTAATGTGGGTTCGGGCGAGGAAACAAGCCTGGACGACCTCGTGGCGCTGCTCGGGGAGCTGACCGGCAAGCGGCCGGACGTGATCCGCAACCCGCAGCAGGGGGGCGGGCTGCCCCGCCTCGTCGCGGATCTCGACCAGGCGCGCGGGGTGCTGGGCTATTTCCCCCACGTGCCGCTGCGCGAGGGGCTGGTCGAGATGATCGAAGAGGCGCGCGTCGCGCTGCGCGCGCGGCGATTGTAGGGAAGAGTTCCGCGATCCGAGGTGGGCGGGCTCTAGCCGGCCCCCGTCACTCCGTAAACGGGGGCGCGATTTCAGTCACCGCGGCAGCGACCACTTTGTTTTCGGCCAGGGTTTCATCCCCGTTCTGCGCGCTCGCAGGCGGCTGCGCGGGCGCGAGCGCCGCCGGCGCGACCAGCGGCGCATTGACGTGGACGTTCATCGGCGCGGCGATGCGGATGCCGTGTTCCTCGAAGCGGCGCAGCAAGTCGAGGTTCGCGTCGGTGATCACCTGCCAGCGGTGATCGAACGAAGCGACGTGGAACAGCACCAACATTTCGTAGCCACCCGAGCCGAAGCCCTCGAAGCGCACCTTATGCCCGTCGATGTTCGGATGGCAGCACACTGAATCCTTGATGTCCTGGATGGCCTGCTCGATCGTCGCGACCGGCTGGTCCGCGGCGAGGCGGATCGTCTCCTCAAACCAGTAGCCCCTCTCGGCAGAGACGTTCGCGATGATGCCGCCCGTGAACTTCGAGTTTGGGATGGTGACGCGGTAACCCGTGTTCCAGTCCTCCGCAGTCGTGGCGCGCCAGCCGATCTCCTTGACCACGTATTGCTTCCCCTCGAACTCGATCAGGTCGCCGATGAGGAACGGCTTCTGCCCGACAATCGTGATGCCGCCGAAGATATTGCCGACGGTGTCCTGCGCCGCGAGCGCAAACGCCAGGCCGCCGATGCCCAGGCCCGCGAGCACCGTGCCCACGTTATAGCCCGCGTTGTTGAGGCCGATGATGATAGCGAGCGTCCAGATGATGATTTTGAGGCCGCGGCGGATCAGGGGGAGGACTTGATCGTCGAACGCGCCGGAGGTCCGCTGCGCGAGCGGCACAAGGTAGGTCTTGTGGATCGAGTCATAGATGCGCGTCAGGAGCCACGCGATCACGAGCGCGTAGGCGATGCCGAGCGCGCCGTCGACGAAGTTGACCCACGCGCTGTCCAGTGTCAGCCGTGTGATGGCAATGCGCGAGCCGATCAGGATCAGCAGCAGGGAGACCGGCTCTTCGAGCCCGTCGATCAGCAGCTCGTCCAGCCGGATGCGGCTGCGGTGCGCCGCGCGCTTAAGGAAACGCGAGATCACCCAATAGAGCGCGCGGCCGCCGATGATGACGGCGAGGATGATGAGGAACGTGGTAAGCCAGTTGAGGACCGTGTTGCCGTAGTAGGTGCGCTCGAAGAATCCTTCCACAGTTCCCTCCCTAATATCAATCAGGGCGCAAGGATACCGCAAGAAGGTCGCAAAGGCAAGCTTAAAAATTGCAGATTGAAAATAGGAGAATTGAAGATGTCCTCACTGGGAAAAACCTCTTCAATCTTCAATCTTCAATCTGCAATCCCCGATTCGCGCGCCCCTACCAGTGCGTTACGACAGGCGTGCCGACGCTGGCCCAACTGAACAGCCACGCGGCGTCCTGCGTGCGCATGTTGACGCAGCCGTGGCTCATCGGCCGGCCGAAGTTGTTGTGCCAGTACGTGCCGTGGATGCCGTAGCCCTTATAGAAGTACATGGTATAGGGCACGCCGGGCAAATCGTAGCCCGGGCCGCGCATCCGCGTCGAGCGCAGCTTGGTGTACACCTTGAAGCGGCCGATGACGGTCGGCGTGCGCGGCAGGCCGGTCGAGACGAGCGCAGAGAACACCGGCGTGTTCCCCTGGTACGCGGTGAGCCGCTGCGAGCTGATGTCCACGTCAATCCAGCGCCCTGACACCGGACCCTGGACCGGCGGCTTCGTCCCGCCGCCGCTGGCCGCGCCGGTCACCTTCAGCCGCTGCCCCACCCAAATCAGGTTGGGGTTGCTCAAGCCGTTTAGCGCCATCAACCGGGCAACAGTCGTGCCGTAGCGCGCCGCGATCTTGCCGAGCGTGTCGCCAGGCTGAACAATGTACGTGCCGGTTGCCGGCGCCTGGCTCGGCGGGCGCGGCGCGGCGGGCGGATTCGCGGCGCCGCCCGCGCCGGGGATGGCGAGATTCTGGCCCACATAGATGCGGTCCGGGTTAGCGATGCCGTTTGCGCGGGCAATCGCGCCGGCGGAGACGCCAAACCGCGCTGCGATGGCGCCTAACGTGTCCCCAGGCCGGACCACATACGCGCTGTCAGCCGCGACGGGTGCGGCGACGGCTGCCTCGACAAAGGCGCCGCCCAACAAGACCACCACGAGCGCCACCAAAACGAGGCGTGACAACGGCCGGAGGCGGCCTCTCCGTGATGAGACGTCCGCGATGAAACCGTGACCCATCTCTTACTCCTTACAATGGCGGCTGACAGCCACAGCGCAACGCGCGCTTCCGGGTCCGCGCGCTACTTGCTCCTGCTTCGCGCGAATCATAGCTTAACGATCGCGCGCTTGTCAAGAAGCGTACTAACAACTTAAGCGTATATACTTTTAGTGTAGCACGGCTGTTGGAAATGTCAAGCGCGACATCGCTCGCATTGGTCCGACGCCCTGCAAGGACCATTGCCCCGCGCTCTTAAGTGATTTTTGAGACAAAAGCCCTATTCCTTGCGTCGGAGCGCGCTTATGCTATAATCAACTCTCACGCGTACTTATTATGAGGGAGTGACGGACTTATGACTCGTTGGGGACGGGCCGCGCTGCTGGCCCTTCTCGTCGTCGCCATCGTCGCGCCTGCAGCGGTCTTTGCGCAGGCGCCTGCCCCGATCATCGAATCCGCCGAGTTGCGCCTGTGGCCCGAGTACGACGATCCTGGCCTCCTGGTGATCTTCTCCGGCGACTTTGCGGCGGGCGCCACCACGCCACTGAACGTCGCGTTTCCCATCCCGGCCGGCGCGCGCAATATCCAGGCGACCTACCAGGATGCCCAGGGCACGCTGATCAACCGGCCCTTCGAGGTGGTCGACGGCAAGCTGACCTACGAACTGCCGACCGGCACGTTCCACACCGAGCACTACGTGGATCGCGAGCCGTCCGGCGACACGCGCCAGATCAAGTACGTCTTCGAAGCGCCGTATGCCATGAACGCGCTGCGGGTCGCGGTGCAGCAACCCGCGCGTTCGACGGACTTCTCCCTGTCGCCGGCCGCGGACACGACCGAGCAGGGCACGGACGGCTTGACTTATCACGTCTTCACCCGGCAGAACCTCGCCGCGGGCGAGAAGCTGGAGATCGACGTTAACTACGCGAAGAGCGACACCAGCCTGAGCGCGCCGCAGCTCTCGGTGACGGACACGGACGCGGCGGCGGCCGAAGCGCCCCTCGTCGCAACGGAATCTTCGCCAACCGACTGGCTCCCGTGGGTGCTGATCGGCGCGGGCGTCGCTCTGCTCGTCGGCATCCTAGCCTACTGGCTCCTGTCGCGGCGTCGCCCTGAGCCGGAGCCGGAGCCCGCGGCCCGCCCGGTCCGGCAGGCCCCGGCCACGCAGAAGCCGCTCCCGACCGTGCCGGCCCGGCCCGCGCAGGCGCAGACGCCGCCTGCCTCGACCGCGAAGCCGGCTGCTTTCTGCCACAACTGCGGGAACGCGCTGAAGGCGGAAGACAAGTTCTGCCCGCAGTGCGGCACGCCCCGCCGCCAATAGGAGTTTCGCCCATGCGCAGGTTTGCGCTGATACGCAAAACGCTCATCGTCTGCGCGCTCGTTGCGGTTTTTGCGCTCGCGCTCGGAAGCGGGCCGGCGCAGATTGCCTCCGCGCAGACGCCGACCCCCAACCAGATTAACGAAGTGGCCCGCGAGCTGTGGTGCCCCCTCTGCAACGGTGTGCGGCTCGACAACTGCGACCTGCAAGCCTGCATCCAGATGCGCGAGGTGATTTCGCAGAAGCTCGAAGCCGGCGAGAGCACGGACAATATCAAGGCCTACTTTGTGCAGCAGTACGGCGACGTGGTGCTCGGCCAGCCGTCGACCGAGGGATTCAACCTGATCGCGTGGATCTTCCCGATTCTCGCCGCGGTGGTCGGTCTGGGGTGGGTCGCGTACCTCGTGGTGACGTGGCGCAAGAAACAGGCCGCGCCTGCGGTTGCTGCGTCCGGAGCGCCCTCTGGCGGCCAACTGCGACGTCCCGGCGAAGAGCCGGACGACTACATGAAGCGCGTCGAGCGCGAACTGCGCGAGACGGAGTGAAGCTGAGACCCGGCCGGTTATCACCCCGTCGGGTTTGAGAAGCGAGTTATGACAACCACAAACGACACACCCAACGAAGCCTCCCCTGTCGATCAGACCCTGCCCGAAGGGCAGGCCCAGCCCAAAGGGCGGCGCATCCCCGCCTTTGCCATCGTGCTGGTCGTCGGCGTGCTGTTCCTGGGCGGACTGCTCGCGCTCATGCTGATTAAGCCGCCGCAGAAGGCGCTGTGCGACGAGCCGGCGCCCGACTGGTCGCTGACCCTGTTTCCCGAGTATACAGGCGGGCTGGCGACCGAGACGATCAACCTCTCCGACTTCCGCGGCAAGGGCGTCGTCCTGAACTTCTGGGCGAGTTGGTGTAAGCCCTGCGAGGAAGAGGCCGCGCTGCTCGAAGCTAAGTGGCGCGAGTACAAGGATCAGGGCATCGTCTTCCTCGGCGTGGATTACCTTGACCAGGACCCCGCCGCGAAGCGGTACCTGGAGAAGTTTGACATTACGTATGCCAACGGGCCGGATCTCGCCAGCAAGATTTCCAAGCGCTACACCATTCGTGGCGTGCCCGAGACATTCTTTATCGATCCGCAAGGCAACATCGTCGGCTGCCGCAAGATTGGCCCGTTTGTCAATGAGGCCGAGTTGGACCAGCGGATCGCGGAGATCAAACCATGACCGATCTTGGCTACATCGCCATCATATTGGCGTTTCTGCTGAGCCTTTACGGCATCGCCGCCTCGGCTTTCGGCGCGCTCAAGAACCGCCCCGATTTCGTGGGGAGCGGGCGCAACTCCGTGTACGTTGTCAGCGGGCTTGTGATCTTCGCCGGGCTGCTCATGTGGCGCGCGCTGCTCACGAACGAGTTTCACGTCGAGTTTGTCGCCAGCCACAGCGAACGCGCGCTGCCGACGATCTTCAAGATTTCTGCCCTGTGGGGCGGCCAGGCCGGCTCGCTGCTCTTCTGGAGCATGCTCGCCTCGCTGATGGCCGTCGTCGCCACGTTCTCCTTCCGCAAGCAGGGCTCCAGCCTGATGCCCTGGGTCAACGTGGTCCTGCTGGTCTACGTCGGCTTCTTCATGAGCCTGCTGCTCTTTGCGGAGAACCCCTTCGCCCGCCTGTGGATGGTCAACGGCCAGCAGGTCATCTCCGTGTTCCAGCCCACGGGCGCGGTCGCGCTGATCCCGCCGGACGGCAACGGCCTCAATCCGCAGCTTCAGAATTACTGGATGGTGCTCCACCCGGTCGCGCTCTACCTCGGCTTCGTGGGCATGGTCGTGCCGTTTGCGTTTGCGGTCGCCGCGCTGGTCACCGGGCAGCTGGGCAACACCTGGATTAAGCTGATCCGCCGCTGGACGCTCGTCCCGTGGGCCTTTCTGACCGTCGGCATCCTGCTCGGCTCGCAGTGGGCGTACCTCGAACTCGGCTGGGGCGGCTACTGGGCGTGGGACCCGGTGGAGAACGCCTCGTTCCTGCCCTGGCTCACCGCGACCGCGTTCGTCCACAGCATCATGATCCAGGAACGCCGCGGCATGCTCAAGGTCTGGAACATGGTGCTCATTGGCCTGACCTTCCAACTGACCATGATCGGCACGTTCCTGACCCGCTCGGGCGTCGTGCAGTCGGTCCATTCCTTCGCGCTGTCCGCGGTCGGCCCAATGTTCGCCGCGTTCATCATCATCACGTCGCTCGCGTTCATCGGCCTGCTGATCTGGCGCCTGCCGCACCTTAAGAGCGAGAACTCGCTGGACTCCGTGATGTCCCGCGAGACGGCGTTCCTCACGCAGAACGTCATCTTCGTGTTGATCATGGCCGCGACGTTCCTCGGCACGATCTTCCCGTCGATCTCCGAACTGGTCATGGGCGACAAGATTTCGCTCAATGCGCCTTACTTCATGCGCGTCAACGGTCCGATCTTCGTCGCCCTGCTCGTGCTGATGGGCGCGGCGCCGCTGCTGGCGTGGCGCCGGTCGGGGCCGGAGACGCTGCGCCGCAACTTCCTGGCGCCGATCAGCGCGGGCCTGTTGAGCGTGCCGGTCATGTTCCTGCTCGGCAACCGCACGATGGGCGGCTTTGTCGGCGTCGCGATCATCGCGTTCGTGCTGGCCGGGATCATCCAGGAGTACGTCCGCGGCGTGCGCGCGCGGCGGCAGTCCACCGGCGAGCCGCTGCCGACCGCGCTGGTCCAACTGGTGCGGCGCAACGGCCGGCGCTACGGCGGCTACATCGTGCATATCGGCGTGCTGATGGTTGCGCTCGGCATCATCGGCAACGAGTTCTACCAGTCCGAAGTCGATGCGAACCTGAAGCGCGGCGAGAGCGTGCAGATCGCCAACTACACGCTGACGTACGAGCGGCTCGACATGGTCGACGGCCCGAACTTCACCGAGTTGATCGCGCCGATGACCGTGGCGAAGAACGGCCGCGTGGTGGGCGAGATCCTGCCGAAGAAGCACATCTACGACAAGAACCCGGAGCAGCCGATGAGCGAAGTCGGCCTGCGCGCGGGCGTGGTCGAGGATGTGTACGCGGTGCTGGCCGGCTGGGATAACATGGGCGACACGGCCTCCTTCAAGGTGTTCGTCAACCCGCTCATGTCGTGGATGTGGGTCGGCGGCATCGTCATGATGATCGGCGTGCTGATCTCCGCATGGCCGCGCCGGGTCGCGACGACCGCCGAGGCGACTCGACGCGTGCCTGAAGGCGCGCAGACCGCGTAAGAATCGTTTGTAGCGCAAGTTGGCAACTTGCGCTACGTGACGCTGCATTTCACTGAGTTGTTGCATGGATCCAATCATCTTCATCCTGCTCGCCGGGGCGCTGATCGCCCTGGCATTCTACCTGGTTGCGATGCCGCTGCTGCAGTACGCCCGGCAGAGCTCGTCCACATCGGCGCAGATCGCGTCGGAGCAAGAGAGGCTCGACGAGCTGCTGGCTCAGCGCGAGGCCGCATTCCAGGCCCTGCGCGAGCTCAACTTCGACCACAAGGTGGGCAAGATCAGCGACGAGGACTTTGTCGCATTCGAAGCCCATCTTAAGCAGCACGCGGCCGACACGCTGCGCGCGCTGGACGAGTGGGAGGCCGAGGCGGACGACGACCTGGACGTCGAGATGGAGGCCGAGATCGAGGCGCGGCGGCAGACGCTGACCGGGCCGACGAACGGGCACGACGGTCCCGGCCTGCCCTGTCCCACCTGCGGCAAGCCCGCGTTCGGGTCCGACCGCTTCTGCAGCGGTTGTGGCGCGGACTTGACCCTCGCGCGCATCCACGCAGCCGCGCTGCCTGCCGCCGCGCACACGTGCCCGGCCTGCGGACAGGCGCATCAGCCCGGCGACCGTTTCTGCGGCAACTGCGGCCGGGCGCTCCCGACTGAGACGGCCGCGCCCGCGCGTTAGGGGGCGGTGGGGGACGTGTTACAGGAAGTCCTCCGAGCCTCCGCCAGTCCCGAACGCGCGCGCGTTAACCTTGACCGACTCCTCCAGGTCGTCCCGGATCCCCCGGGCGTCCTGGAGGAACTCGAAGCCGACCCCCACACCCTCGAGACCCTCGTCGCCGTCCTCGCCGGCAGCCAGTTCCTCACCGAAATCCTGCTCCGCAACCCCGGCTACCTAGCGCTGCTGTCCGCGCGCAGCGGGCTCGCGCAGATCAAGTCGGCCGGGCGGATGCGCGCGGAGGCGCGCAACGCCACCGACCCCTGGCTCATGGCCGAGGACGCGGGCGCGGACGCCGCAGAAGCGCTCGATGCTCTCCGCCGCTACCAGCAGCGCGAGCTCCTTCGCATCGGCGCGGCCGACCTCGGCGGCCTGGTCGAGCTGGCATCCGTGACCGGGCAGCTCTCGCGGCTGGCCGAGAGCGTCCTCCAAACCGCGCTCGAAATCGTCGCCGCGAAGCTCAACGTCTCGCCCGAAGGGTTTGCGGTGCTGGCGATGGGCAAGCTCGGCGGCCGCGAGCTCAATTACTCTTCGGACATCGACCTGCTCTTCATTTGCGCGGGCGGCGGAAGCGACGGCGACGAGACCGGCGCGAGCGCCGCAGAGCGCTGCCGGCGCCTGGGCGAGCAGTTGATTGCCGCGCTCACGGAACCGACCACAGAGGGCTTCCTCTATCGCGTCGACATGCGGCTGCGGCCGTGGGGCCGGGTGGGGCCGCTCACGCCGTCGCTCGCCGGCTACTTACGCTATCTGCGCGAACACGCGCGGCTGTGGGAGAAGCAGGCCTTCCTGCGCGCCCGGCCCGTTGCGGGCGATCTCCCGCTCGGTCGCGAGCTGCTGGCCGAGGCGGAGCCGCTGCTGTTCGCCGCGGGCGAGGAGTCGGTGCGCCGCGAGGCGCACGCGATGAAGCTGCAAACCGAGTCGCACCTGCGGCAGGCCGGGCGCACTTGGGGCGAAGTCAAGCTGGGCGAAGGGTCGATCCGAGACGTGGAGTTCGTCGTCCAGTACTTGCAACTGGCCTACGGCGGGCGTTACGAGGAGTTGCGGACGGGCCACACGCTGGATGCGATGACCCGGCTCGCGGAGCGCGGGCTGCTCACCCCCGGCGAACACCGCGTGCTGGCGGAAGGCTACACCTTCCTGCGCACGGTGGAGCACTACCTCCAGATCCTCGAGTACCGGCAGACGCACACGCTGCCCGACCATCCCGCGGACCTCCGCTACCTGGCGCGGCGTCTCGGCTTCGAGGGCGCGAACGCCGCGTCCGAGTTTGTGACCCGGTTCGAGCGCCACTCGGCCGCGGTGCGCGCGATCTACCTGCGCCACCTCGCCGGCGCTGCCACCCCCCTCCAACCTTCCGGCAGCGCGCTGCTTGCGCGCGCCGCTCTGGATGGCGGGGAGTCCCTGTCGAACGGAGACATAGCGATGATGCTAGACGCCTACGCCGGCTCCTCCCAGCCCTCGCCCGCCGCGCGGCAGCACATGGCGCGGCTCGCGCCGTCCTACGCGGCCACGTTCGACCCGGTCGAGATCGAGCGCCATGCGGTCATGGCCGCGCGCCTGGACCCGGCGCGTCCGGTGACGGTCGACGCGGAGTCGCTCGGGGACGGGCGAACGCGCGTCACTATCGTCGGCTACGACTATCTTGGCGTGCTCTCGGTCATCTGCGGGCTGATGTTTGCCTCCGGGTACAGCATCATCGACGGTTATGTCTACACCTACGAACCTCCCGCGCTGCCCGACGGCGGGGTCAATGGACCGCGCAAGATCGTCGACGTCTTCACGGTGCGCCCGGTCGACGCGGAAGACGCGAGCCGGGCCGGGGTGGCGCCGGGGTTCACGTGGGATGCCTACGAGGCGGAGTTGCTGCGGCTGGTGCGCTATCTCCAGGAGAACCGCGGCCGCGTCGCGCAGGGCGAGCTAGCGAAGCGGGTGGCCGCGGCGCTGCGCGCACGCGAGGCGGAGGCCGTCACCCTGCCGCCGGTCGAAATCGAGCTCGACAACGACGCATCTGACCGCTACACCGTGCTCCAAATCAGCGCGCCCGATACGCCCGGCTTCCTGTACGAGTTTACGAACGCGCTAACGCGCTCGCGCTCTCCAACGTCCACATCAGCCAGGTGTTCGTGATCAGCGCGGGCGCGCGGGTGCGCGACACGCTGTTCGTGACCGATGGCCGCGGCGCCAAGATCACCTCTCCCGAACGCCAGCGAGAGCTTCGCGCGGCCACGGTGCTCATCAAGCACTTCACGCACCTGCTCCCGCGCTCGCCCAACCCGGAGGCCGCGCTCACCCACTTCCACGAGTACCTGGGCGAGTTGTTCGCCCGGCCTTCGTGGCCCGACGAGCTCGCGTCGCTGGAGCGGCCGGAGGTGCTGGACGCGCTGGCGCGGCTGCTCGGCGTGTCCGAGTTCCTGTGGGACGATTTCCTGCGGATGCAGTACGAGAACCTCTTCCCGGTCGTGGCCGACGTGGAGGGGCTGGGGCAGGCGCGCGGGCAGGATGAGCTTCGGTCAGAGCTGGCCGCCGCGCTCAAGGGGGGCGACTGGCGCGAGCGGCTCAACGAGTTCAAGGACCGCGAGATGTTCCGCATCGACATGCGGCACATCCTCGGGCAGACCGGCTCGTTCGCGGCGCGCTTCTCCGTCGAGCTGACCGACCTCGTCGAGGTGGTGGTTGGCGCGGCGGCGGAGCAGGTCGAGCGCGAAGTCCGGGCGCAGCACGGGCGGCCGCTGGACGCGGACGGCAACCCCGCGCGGCTTGTGGTCGCGGGGCTGGGCAAGTGCGGCGGCCGCGAGCTCGGCTTCGCGTCCGACATCGAGCTGATGTTTGTCTTTGACGGCGGCGCGGCAACGGCAGGCGCGGGTGAGACCGACGGCCCGCGGCCCATCGGCGTCCCGGAATACTACGAGAAGGTCGTCGTGGAGACGACGCGAGCCATC
>JALOOB010000090.1 GCA_025454635.1 Anaerolineae bacterium | reverse complement strand
AACCGGACGCGGACCCACAACGGCGCTGCAAAGGTCATGTCCCGATCCCGACACTCGGGTTCGGAGTACTTGGGTTCGCCGAACCAGAACCCTTCCGGCCCTGGAACGGAGCCGAAATGGAGTTCGAGGTTCTTGTTGAAACTGACGATCGGCGAGATTTCCTCGAACAACTCCTGGAGCCCTTCAGTTTGGAACCACCTGAAGGAGTCCAGCTGCACCTCGATCAAGCGCGGCAACTCGTACACGTCGGGAATACGAGCGTACGACTTGCGCAAAGCGGGAAGGCCGCCATTTGGGAGATGCGTCATGCAGCGATCACTCCTTGTACACGGTCAGGCCGGCGAACCGGGCTGATCAAAGCAAAAATACCAAGTCCCATCCGACTTGGCACAATCTCGGTCACTGAGAGTGAGGGGGTATTTTGTGATTCGTATTGATGTTATCAATCCTCGACCCACGGACAGCAATCGCTAATACTATCATAAAGGGTCGAGCGTGTCAAGAAGGAGTTTGAGGCTTTTCCGAGGCTGGAACACCGGCCGATCGCAACCACCCAACACATCGTCCAGATATTGCTATTGCGTTTTGACAACGCGTATGTTATACTCTTTTCTAGTCAACACCCGATTCCCCGCCCCTAAAAGCTCAATGCTTTGGGATAACGGTTGGGAAAACGTTAAAAATCTGCGATATGCGCAAAAAGTAAGCGCCACCCCCTAGACAAAACCGGAGAAGGGGTGTTAGAATGCCGCTGCGGGTAAAAAGTGGGTTAATGTGGTAAACTGTCCCTAAGGCAAGGAACGCAGCGCATGGCATTCATCTTCACTGGCCTGGATGAGTACTCGGTCGATGACCGGGGACGCATGCTGTTGCCTCCTGCCTACAAGCCCGCCCTGACCGAGACCGTCGTTATCGGCCTCGGCGCTAGCGGCCAGATCTGGGTCTATCCGAAACCAACTTACCAGAAGTACCTTGAAAAACTGGAAGCGACGCCGCTCGAAGAACGCACCGCGGCCTTCTACGAAGCCCACCGCATGATCCTCGAGGGGCAGGACGTCGATTTCGACAAACAGGGCCGCATCTCGATCCCGCCGGTCTTCCGGCGCATCACTGGCATCGCCGGTGCGGTCATTGTAGCCGGAAACGGCGACCGTGTCGAGTTGTGGGAACCCGAGCGCTACCTGGCGCGACATGGCCTCCTGAAGGGCGAGCCGGTCAAGTTCGATGACAACCCGGTGTTCGTGCGCACCGGCTTCCACCTTTAGCGCAGCTTAACATGGCGCATATTCCGGTCCTATTAAAGGAAACGCTCGACGGGCTGACGCTGCGCCCCGGCGCCTCCGCCATCGACGGCACGCTCGGCGGCGCCGGCCACGCCGAGGCCATCCTGCAAGCGACGGCGCCCGACGGCCGCCTCCTGGGCATCGACCAGGACCCAACCGCCCTCGAACGAGGGCGCACGCGGCTGGCCGAGTTCGGCGAGCGGTTTGTTCCTCGCCATGGCAGCTTCCGCGACATCGCGGCGCTGGCTCAGGAAGCGGGCTTCGCCGCCGTCGACGCAATGCTGTTGGACATCGGCATCTCGTCCTTCCAGTTGGACGAGCCCGAGCGAGGTTTCTCGTTCCAGGCCGAAGGTCCGCTCGACATGCGGATGGACCCGCATGGCGCCCTGACTGCGGCGGACATCGTCAACGAGTGGCCGCAGGACGACATCGCGAACATCATTTACAAGTACGCCGAAGAAGGGCGCTCGCGCAGGATCGCGCGGGACATTGTGGCGGCCCGGCCGCTGCGCACTACGACGCAGCTCGCCGAAGTAATCGCCCGGTCGCTCGGCGTGCGCAAAGGGCAGCGGATTCACCCCGCAACGCAAGTGTTCCAGGCGTTGCGCATCGCGGTGAATGATGAGCTTGGCGCCCTGGAGGCGGCGCTGCCGCAGGCGGTCGAATTGCTCGCCGGGGGCGGAAGGCTGGCCGTGATCAGCTTTCACAGCCTCGAAGATCGAATTGTGAAGCAGTTCATGCAACGGGAGGCCCGGGATTGCATCTGCGACACACTGCCAGGCTATGCGGCGCGGTCCCGTGCGCCACAGCCCTGCCGGTGCGGTCACAGGGCCACGGTCAAGGTCATCACTCGCAAGCCCGTTCAGGCAAGCGAGCAGGAAATGAAGGAGAATCCGCGCAGCCGCAGCGCCAGACTGCGGATCGCGGAGCGGTTGAAATCAACATAGATTAGGGTTCTTTGTAGTTAGCATCGGCATCGAGTCGTGGGGGAGGACACAATGCTGCATCGGCCAACTTCTGCACCCATCTGGTCACCACTGCGCTGGCTGGGCGACCGGCGCGCCGCGCTGGCAGGGCCTCTGTCGGGCCTGCTGCGCTATGTCATCATCGCCGCCCTCTTGACCGCCATCGGCTGCGTATACTTGTGGCAGGTCAACAGCCTCTCGAACACCTATGACGCAACGCTGAAGCTCGAAGCCCAGGCGCGCGATCTCGAACAGCAGAACTGGCTGCTCGCAGAGCAACTCGCCCGCTGGAGCTCCCCGGCCTACGTCGACCGGTTGAGCGTCGAGCAGGGCTACGTCCAGGCGCCCGTCACCACCCTCGCATCGCCGGTCCTGGTCGCGGCCCAGCCGTCATCCGGCCAGTAGCGAATCGGGCCTCCTATGCCTCGAGACAGCCGGCCCACCCGCCGACGTCCGCTCCCCCGGCCCGCGGCGCCCCCGCCCGAGCCGAGCCCGGAAGCGCGCGCCGCGCAGCAGGCCCGGCTCGAACACGAAGAGCGCACGTTGCTGGTCAAGCGCCTCAAGGTGCTGGCCGGCGTCTTCGTCCTCTTCGTCGTGGTGGTGCTCGCCCAGTTGGTCGTCGCCCAGGTGCTTAAGCGTCCGCAGCAAGTCGTTGCGCAGACGGTCGACACGTCGCGCGGCCGCATCACGGACCGCGACGGCGGGCTGCTGGCCACCGATTCCTTTATCTACGAGATTTACGTCAATCCGACCAAGTACAACCGGGAGAAGTTCCCGCCGGAGAGGTCCGCGCCACTGATCGGCGTGCCGGTCGAGACGTTGCAGAACGCGCTCGCCCAGAACCTCACCGCCGTGCAACTCACCAAGAGCGCGACCAAGGCGCAGTGCGACAACGCCCGCCGCAGCAAGGAAGTCTCGGAGTACGTCTGGTGCGACGAGAAGCGCCGCCGCTCCTACCCGCTCGGCCCGATCGGCGCGCACCTGATCGGCTTCGCCAACGCTTCTCAGACCGGGCAGACCGGCGCGGAAGCTTTCTATGACGAGTGGCTGCGCACCGACGGCGCATGGTCGTCCGATCAGCTGACCGGTTCCGGCGAGCCCATCCCGCAGGCGTGGGAGCTCTACCTGCCTTCCCGCGGCGGCCGCGATCTTGTCCTGAACATGAGCGCGCCGCTCCAGTATTCGGCGGAGAAGCGGCTTGTTGAGGCGCTCGCGAAGTACGAGGCCAAAGGTGGCTCGATCATCGTCATGGAAGCGCGGACCGGCGCTGTCCTGGCCATGGCGAACTGGCCCACGTTCGACCTGAACCTGTATAACCAGGCCGAAGCGGCGGCATGGCAGAACCCCGCGGTCGGCTTGCTCTACGAACCCGGCTCCATCTTCAAAGTTGTCACTTACGGCGCCGCGCTTGAGACGCGCACCATGACGCCGGATCAACAGTTCAACGACACCGGCAGCTACGAGGTCGTGCCGGGCGCAAAGCCGATCCAGAACTCGCAGAAGCGCAAGCTCGGCTGGGTCACCGGCTGGCAGGCGCTCGGCGAATCGCTCAACACGGTGAGCGCGGACCTGGCCATCCAGATGGGGCCGGAAGCCTTCTATCGCTACGTCTCGCTCTTCGGCTTCGGCCGGCCGACCGAGATCGACCTGCGCGCCGAGGCGCCGGGTATGGTGAAGCGCTACGGCACGGAGCAGTGGAACCTGGTCGACCAGGCCACCAACTCCTTCGGCCAGGCCATCTCCGTCACACCGATCCAGATGATCAACGCGGTCGCCGCAATCGCAAACGACGGCGCGCTTGTCCAGCCCCAGGTGGCCCAGTCGCTCGTGCTTAACGGGCAGGCGCACCGGCTGCCCGTCCGCAAGCTGGAACAGGTGATGACGCCCGAGACGGCGAAGACGCTAACTCAGATGATGGTTTACACGGTCGACAATTACGAAGCGGGCAAGAAGCTGGCGCCGGGCTACAAGGTCGCGGGCAAGACCGGCACCGCGGAAATCCCGGAGCAGGCCGGCTACACCAACCCGCTCACCATCACGAGCTTCGTCGGTTTCCTGCCCGCGGCCGACCCGCGCATCGTCGTCCTCGTCAAGATCGACGAGCCGAAGAAATCGCGGTGGGCCGAGCAGGTCGCCCTGCCAGTGTTCGGTAGCGTGGCGCGCGACGCCATCGGGGTGCTCGGCATCCCGCCCAACAACGACATGCCTTGACAGCAGCCTTATGACGACCCGAAAGACTCTCACGCTCGACGACATTGCCAACGCCCTGTATGGAGCCGGATTGCCTGCTCCGCTGGGCGAGCGCGTGGTCGTCGACTGCGTGATCGACTCTCGAACCGCCGCCCGCGGCAGCCTCTTCTTTGCGCTGCGCGGCGAGCGCACCGACGGCCACCTCTACGTCTACGCCGCATTCGAGCGTGGCGCGGTCGCCGCGGTCGCGCAGGAAGGCGCGCTCGAACTTGCGCCCGGCACGCTCGCGGTCTCGCCCCAAGGCAAGCTATTCAGCGCCGGCTCCGCAGACGCGCCGTCCGGCGAAGCGCTCCGCCCCCCCGTCGTCTTCCTGACGCGCGACAGCCTCGCCGCGCTCCAGACCCTCGGCGCTCGGTGGCGCGCGGCCCTGCCGGTTGAGACGGTCGGCATTACGGGCAGCATCGGCAAGAGCACGACCAAGGAGACGGTCGCCAACGTGCTCGCCACCCGCTACGTCACGCTCCGCAGCGAGGGCAATCTGAATAATGAAATCGGCCTGCCCCTCACGCTGCTGCGTCTCCGCGGCAATCACGAGCGCGCCGTGCTTGAAATGGGGATGTATGCGGTCGGCGAGATTACCCAACTGGTCGGCTGGGCGCGGCCCCGAATCGGCGTCGTAACGAACGTCGGGCCGGTGCATCTCGAACGGCTCGGCTCCATCGAGCGCATCGCCGAGGCCAAATCCGAGCTACCGCGCGGCCTCCCTCCGGCCGAAGACGGTGGCGTCGCCATCCTCAACCGCGACGACCCGCTCGTCTGGTCCATGGCCGGCACGACCCGCGCGCGCGTCTTCTCCTACGGTCTCAACCCGCAGGCCGACCTGTGGGCCGACGAGATCGAGAGCGGCGGGCTTGAGGGCATCAAGTTCTGGCTGCACCACGGCAAAGAGCGCTACCACGCCCACCTGCCCCTGCTCGGCCGCCACAGCGTCCACACCGCGCTGCGCAGCGCGGCCGTCGGCCTCATGGCTGGGCTGAGCTGGGACGAGATCATGCGCGGGCTGCAGGACGCTCGCGGCCAACTGCGCCTGATGGTCGTGCCCGGCCTGCGCGACACCACCATCATCGATGACACCTACAACGCCAGCCCGGACTCGACCCTCGCGGCGCTGAACCTGCTCCGCGACATCGCCAACAGCAGCCACCGCGCGGTCGCGGTTCTCGGAGATATGTTCGAGTTGGGATCATACGAAGAAGCGGGCCACCGGCTTGTCGGCGGACGCGCCGCGCAGGTGGTGGACAAGCTTGTGACGGTCGGGCCGCGCGCCCGCTGGATCGCAGAGGAGGCGCTGGCGTCGGGCATGAGCCCGACCAACGTGCACCCCGTCGCCGGTAACACGGACGCCATCGGCATCCTGCAGGGCATGATCCGCCCCGGCGACATCGTCCTGGTCAAGGGCTCGCGCGCCGCGGCCATGGAAAGCATCGTCGACGCGCTGTCGCGTGAGGGGGGCCGCGGCGCCGGCGCGAAGCAAGCATGATCGAACGCGCGCCCATGCCATTCGCCCTGACCCTCGCCACGGTGTCGTTTATCCTCACCGTCGTGTGGGGCCGGCCCTTCATCAACTTCCTGAAGCGCAAGGGCATCGGTAAGCAAATCCGCATCGAGGGACCGTCCGGCCATCAGACCAAGATGGGCACGCCCACCATGGGCGGATTCCTCTTCCTGCTGCCGGTGTTCCTGATCACGGTGGTGCTGAACCTTGCCAACCTCTTGAGCGGGGTCGAGTGGGGCAAACGCATCCTGGCGATATTCAACTTCGCCGAGGGCAGCCCCCTCATCGGCAAGTCCATCCTGCTGCCGCTGCTGACCCTGATCGGCTTCAGCCTGCTGGGCGCGCGCGATGACTGGGCCGGCATCCACGGCAAACGGTCGGACGGGCAGGGGCTCATCGCGCGGATCAAGGCATCGTACCAGGTGCTGCTTGCTCTGGCGACCGCGGTCGGGCTCTATTTCTTCCTGGACCTGGACCTCGTGTTCATTCCGGGCATCGACCGGCCTATCAGCCTGGGCCTGCTCTACATTCCGGCCGCGGTGTTCGTGATCGTGGCCATGTCGAACGCGGTCAACCTCACGGACGGGCTTGACGGGCTCGCCGGCTCGACGTCCGCCGTCGCGTTCGCCGCATACGGCATCATCGCCAATCTGCAAGGGCAGTACCCGCTCAGCTCGTTCTGCTTCGCAATGGTGGGCGCGCTCTTTGCGTTTCTCTGGTTCAACTCCCACCCCGCGGAGCTTTTCATGGGCGACACGGGCGCGCTGGCCCTCGGCGCCACGCTCGCCGTGGTGGCCCTGATGACCGGCCAGTGGTTGCTGCTGCCGGTCGTGGGTCTCGTGTTCGTCGCGGAGGCGGCGTCAGACGTGCTGCAGGTCACCTTCTTCAAGTGGACGAAGAAGCGGACGGGCGTTGGCAGGCGTATCTTCAAGATGGCGCCGATCCACCACCATTTCGAGATGCTCGGCTGGTCGGAGACGCACATCGTTTGGCGCTTCTTCCTGATCAGCCTGCTCGCCGGCATGATCGGCGTAGCGCTGGCGCTGCTGTAAAGGTGAGGGATCCAATGCGGCCGGTGGACACGGGTTAAGGTGGCGGCGATGGGTCGCCACGGAGGGATGGTGAACGGGAATCGAGGGCCATACGCAGGATTGCGGGCGACGGTTCTGGGCGCAGCGCGCCAGGGCCTCGCCGTTTCGCGTTTCCTGCTGACCGAAGGCGCCCTCGTTACGGTGAGCGACCAGCGCTCCGCCGATCAGCTCGCGCCCGCGCTTGCCGCGCTCCGCGACTTCGCGGCGCAGCGCGGCGCGCCTGAACCGCGCTTCGCGCTCGGCGGCCATCCGCTCTCTCTGCTCGACGAAACCGACCTGCTGCTCCTGAGCGGCGGCGTTTCGCCCGGCATTCCCATCGCCGAAGAAGCCAGGCGGCGGCGCATCCCGCTCACTAACGACGGCGCGCTCACCCTGCGCCATTGCCCCGTGCCGGTCATCGGCATCACTGGCTCGGCCGGCAAGACGACGACCACCACGCTCACCGGGCTGATGCTCGAAGCGGCAGGCTTCCGCGCGCACGTCGGGGGCAACATCGGCGTCCCGTTGATCGACCGGCTGGCCCAGATCGCGCCCGGCGACAAGGTCGTCATGGAGCTTTCCAGCTTCCAGCTCGAACTCATGGACCGCAGCCCCGCCATCGCCGCGGTCCTCAACATCACGCCCAACCACCTCGATCGCCATCCCTCCATGAGTCACTACGCGGCGGCGAAGGCGAACATCCTCAAGCACCAGGAACGCGGAGACATTGCCGTGCTGAGCGCGGACGACGCGATCACTGGCGCCTGGCTCCGGTCGGGCAAGGTGCGCATCGAGGCAGGCGAAGGGCAGGAGGAAGTCTACTTCCCGCTCCAGGCGTCGCTCGTCGGCTTCACCGTCGAGCGCGAGCTGACCGGAAACGCCGGTTTCCTCCAGGACGACCGGCTCACGCTCCGCTGCAACGGTCGGCCTGACGCCGTTATCTGCAAGACGGACGAAGTCCGCCTGCGCGGGCGGCACAACCTGGCGAACATCCTTGCAGCCGCGTGTCTTGCCACCATCGCCGGCGCGCCGCCCGCCGCGGCACGCGCCGTTGCGACCACCTTCGCGGGCGTCGAGCACCGGCTGGAGATCGTTCGCCGCCGCGGCGACGTCACCTGGGTCAACGATTCCATTGCGACTGCGCCGGAGCGCACGGTCGCCGCCATTCGCGCATTCGAAGAGCCGCTCGTGCTGCTGCTCGGCGGCCGCGACAAAAACCTGCCGTGGGCCGAGTGCGCGCAGGCGATCCAGTCCGGCAACGTTCGCTGCGTCGTGACCTTCGGAGAGGCCGCGCCGCTCATTGAAGCCACGCTCCAGGAAGCCGCAGCCGAGCTAGCCGTCGCGGGCAAGTCAGTCATTCGCGTCGCGGACCTCCCCGCCGCGGTGGCGGCCGCGGTCGAAGTCGCGCAGGGGGGCGACGTCGTGCTGCTCGCGCCGGGCGGGACCAGCTTCGACGCTTACGCCGACTTTGCCGCGCGCGGCGAGCACTTCCGCCGCCTCGTGGAGGCGCTGCCATGACCAGCCAGCCCTCGCGCCGCGCGCAGCCAAAGCGCCAGTCTGTTTGGCCGGCCATCCAGGACGCGATCGCCAACATGGACTACCAGTTGATCGCGATTGTCGCCACGTTCCTGCTGCTGAGCCTGTTCCTGGTCTTCAGCGCCAGCTTTGCGACCCAGGGCACCTACTTCTTCCAGAGCCAGTTGAAGTGGATCTTTCTAGGCATCGCGGTCGCGGTCGGCATGGCCGCCATCCCCTACGAATGGTGGCGCGTGCTGGCGATCCCGACTATGGGCGTCACGATTGCGCTTCTGGTCGCGGTGCTCCTCTTCGGGCAGCAGGGCGGCTGGGGCGGGACGCGCACCTTCACCGGCTCCAGCTTCCAACCCAGCGAGTTGGCGAAGCTCGGCGTGGCGGTTTACGTCGCCGCGTGGGTAGCCGCGCGCGGCCGCCGCGTCGCGGATTTCCGCCAGGGCTTCTTCCCCTTCGCCATCATCATCGGGTTGGTGGCCGGGCTCATCATCCTCGAACAGAGCGTCAGCATGACCCTGCTCGTGCTGACCATCGGCTTTGCGATCTACTTCGTCGGCGGCGGCGCGTTCAAGCAGTTCGCCCTGCTCGTTGCCGTCGCCGCGCCGATCCTCGTCCTCATGATGTTCCAGTTCGGCTATCCAATCGAGCGGTTCATGGGCTGGTACAACGTCTGGTTCCGGCCCGAGCAGGCCCCCCAAGAACTCATGGAGATTCACCGGCTCGTGATGCTCGGCAACGGCATCGGCACCGATCCCGCGGTGTGGCACATGAAGAGTTCCGTCTTCGGCCTGTGGAGCGACTTCATCTTCGCCAACATCGGCGCCGATTTCGGCGTCGTCGGCATGCTGGCCGTCGTGGCCCTGTTTGCCTGGTTCGGTTATCGCGCGGTCGGCATCGCGCTCAACGCGCCGTCGCGTTTCGGTTCGCTGTTGGCGGTGGGCCTGACCGCCTGGATTCTCGCGCAGGCTGCAATCCACATCGGCGCGTCATTGAACATCGTTCCCGCTACGGGACAACCGCTGCCATTTGTGTCCTACGGAGGTTCGTCGCTGGTGTCATGTCTAGCTGCCGCGGGCGTGCTTCTGAGCATCTCGCGCTCGTCCAGGGAGAAAAAACCGGCTAATGCGTATTTTGCTTTCCGGTGGCGGGACTGGCGGCCACGTCTACCCGATTCTGGCGGTGATCGCCGCGCTCCGTCAAAGGGCAGCGGCGCAGGGGGACGCCGGGCTCCGACCAAGCGGCGGACGCCCGTTTCCGGGCCGCCAGCCCGGCGACCCACCCGCCCCGTCGGCGACAACGATAGCCGTCCTACCTCCGGTCACCGGCCCTGATCCGGCGCGCCCGGCTTTGCTCGACGCAGTGGAGTTCCGCTACGTCGGCGAAGCCGGTGGCATCGAGCAAGGGTTGGCCGAAGCGGATGGCATTCCGTTCACCGCGGTCTCGACCGGCCAGGTGCGCGGCCGCGCGCCGTGGACCATGGCGCGCAACCTGCTGCGGATGAACCGCGGCGCGCAGGAGTGCGCCGCGGTCATTCGCGAGTGGCGGCCGAACGCGGTGTTTATGACCGGCGGTTACGTTGCCGCGCCGGTGGCCTGGGCCGCGGCCCGCGCCCAGCCGCGCGTGCCGCTGCTCATCTACCTGCCTGACCTGACGCCTGGGCAGGCCATCCGCGTGACCAGCCGCGCGGCCGACCGTGTCGCCGTCTCGTTCCCGGAGGTCGTCCGGCACTTTGGCGCAAAGGCCGTGGTGACCGGCTATCCCGTGCGCGCCGAGCTCTTTACGATCGAGAAGCCGCAGGCGTGGGCAGCGCTCGGCCTCGCCGCAGATTTACCAGTGCTGCTCGTTTTCGGTGGCAGCCGGGGCGCGCGCAGCATCAATCGTGCGCTCATTGCCGCGCTGCCCGACCTGCTGCCCCGCTGCCAGGTCGTCCACGCGACGGGCAACCTCGACTGGGAGGAGTCGCGCGCGGCCGTGGCGGGGCTTAAGCTGACGCCCGAGTTGGCCGCGCGCTACCACGGGCAGGCGTACCTGAGCAACATGACGCGCGCCCTCGTGGCCGCGGATCTGGTCGTCGCGCGCGCGGGCGCGGCGACGCTGGGCGAGTTCCCGGCCGCGCGGCTGCCCGCGATCCTGTCGCCATACCCCTACGCGGGTCAGCACCAGGAGGCCAACGCAGCTTACCTGGCCGACCGCGGCGCCGCGCTGGTCATCCCGGACGGGGAACTCGCCGCACGGCTCAAGGGAACGGTCCTCGACCTGTTGGACCGGCCCGAGCGGCTGCAAGCCATGGCCGAGGCAGCCGCCGCCCTCGCCCGCCCCGACGCGGCCGATAACATCGCGGACGAGTTGGTGCGCCTGGCAACTGGAGTGAGTAAGCAATGACCTGGCTCTTTATCCTGGCCGG
>JALOOB010000370.1 GCA_025454635.1 Anaerolineae bacterium | reverse complement strand
GAGCTGGTGCGTGAGGCGATGGCGCGCGGCTACACCGAGCCGGACCCGCGCATCGACCTCGGCGGGCTGGATGTCGCGCGCAAGGCTCTCATTCTGGCGCGGACGATCGGCTGGAACATGGAGCTGCTCGACGTGAAGGTGCAGTCGCTCGTGCCATACGACCTGGCGGGGCTTGCGCTCGACGCCTTCCTCGAACGCATGGTGGAGCTTGACGAGGACTTCGCAGAGCAGGCGCGCGAAGCTGCGGCGAACGGCGCAACGATGCGCTACGCGGCGGAACTGGGAGACGGCCGCGCGACGGTCGGGATGCGAGCGGTCCCGCTCGACAGCGCGCTCGGCTTGCTGAAGGGCAACGACAACCTCGTCGCCTACCGCACGCGCTACTACCCCGACACGCCGCTCGTGCTGCAAGGCCGGGGCGCGGGGGTCGACGCGGCTGCGGCCGGCGTTCATTCGGACATCGTGGCGCTCGCAAAGGCGTCTTTGTGACGCTGCGCTGCGCAGAAGGGGAGAGATTGACATGGCGGCAGTAAACGCGCCTGCGCGCAAGATCAAAGTCGGCATCCTCGGCGCCACCGGCGCGGTGGGGCAGCGTTTCATTCAGTTGCTCGCGGGCCACCCGTGGTTCGAGGTCGCGGCGCTGACCGCTTCCGACCGATCCGTGGGCAAAGCCTACGGCGAGGCGGCGAAGTGGATCATCCGCGGCGGCATCCCGGCCGGCATCGCAGGGATGCATCTCGTCCCGACCGAACCCGGCGCGATCGATGGTGAGATCCGCCTGCTCTTCTCCGCGATCCCCGGCGGAACCGCGGGCGGCGTGGAGAGCGAACTGGCCGACGCCGGATTCGCGGTCTGCTCCAACGCCTCCGCGCATCGCATGGACGAGGACGTGCCGCTGCTGATCCCGGACGTGAACCCGGAGCACACCGCGTTGATCGCGGGGCAGAAGCGCAAGCGGCTCGCGCTGGGGAAGAAGGCGGGATATATCGTCACGAACCCGAACTGCACGAGCACGCACCTCGTCTGCGCGCTGAAGCCGCTGCACGACGCGTTCGGCCTGCGGGCGGTCAACGTGGTGACGATGCAGGCGCTGTCAGGCGCGGGCTATCCCGGCGTCGCCTCGATGGATATCCTCGACAATGTCGTGCCCTACATCGGCGGCGAGGAAGAGAAGATCGAGATCGAGCCGCGCAAGCTGCTCGGCAAGGTCAAGGCGGACGGGATCGAGTATGCCGACTTGCTGGTTAGCGCGCAGGCGAACCGCGTCGCGGTGCGCAACGGCCACCTCGAAGCGGTGAGCGTCAAGCTGCGCGACGAGGCGAGCCTGGAGGACGTGGCCGAGGCGTTCCGTTCGTATCGGGGAGAGCCGCAGCGCCTGGGGCTGCCGACCGCGCCCGAGCCCGCGATCATCCTCCACACCGAGGCGGACCGCCCGCAGCCGCGGCTGGACCGGCTTGCGGGGAAGGGGATGGCGACTAGCGTCGGCCGCCTCCGGCCCGACCCGCTGTTCGACTACAAGTTCATCGTCCTCGGCCATAACACGATTCGCGGGGCCGCGGGCGGCGCGCTGCTGAACGCCGAGCTGCTGTATGCTCAGGGGCTGCTGTGATGGAACTGCGAGCGTTAGCCGATGTCTTCGGCGACCTGGTGATCTACCGCGACCTGAACCCGATGGACCCGCGCGTGCCGGGCTACCGGGACGCGTGGCACGAGATGGGCATGGCGAGCGCCATCCCGCCGCGCAAGCTGGACATGGAGTACGCCCGCGCGCTGGCCTGGTTGCTGGCGCGCGCGAACGAACTGCGGGACGAGCGGGACCGTTCCTGCGGCGCGATCAGCGAGATCATCTACGTGGGCGATACGATGCTCAACGATGGGGGCGCGTTCAAGAACCTGCGCTCGCTGACGGGCTGGCCGGGATGGTGTTTCATCGGCGCGGAGAAGGACGAGTCCTGCTGCCTGACCGAGGAGGATGGGCTGTACACCGCGACGCGGTGGATCGCGCTGGCCGACTTCTTCCGCGCGGCGATGGCCGACGGCGCGGAGATCGGCCCCTGCACCGTGGCGATTGTCGACATCGACAAGACCGCGCTGGGCGGTCGCGGGCGCAACGACAAGTCGATCGACCACGCGCGCACCGCGGCAATGGAGGCGACGCTGCAGGATGCCATTGGCCCGCGCTTCCGCCGCGACGAGTTCCGGCAGGCGTACGCGCAGCTGAGCATCCCGAAGTATCATCCGTTCACCGCGGACAACCAGGACAATGTCGCGTACATCTGCCTGATGCTCAGCGCGGGGCTGGTCGAGATGCCGGCCTTCTTCGCCGCAGTCGACGGCGGGGAGCTTAACGACTTCCGGCAGTTCATGGCGCAGGTGGACGAACGGCGGCGGGAGCTGCCGCCGGAGGTGCGCGCGCTGCACGACGATATCTACGCGCGCACGCTCGCGGGCGACCTGACGCCGTTCAAGGCGTTCCGCCGCCGCGAGTACCAGGAGACGGTCGACCGCATGGGGCGCCTTCCCGAAGAGGCGCACCTGGCGCAGCGCCTTATCGAGGAGATCTGCGTGACGCGGGAGGTGCTGGAGGCGTGCGAGTGGCTGAAGGCGCGCGGCTGCCTGATGGTCGCGCTGTCGGACAAGCCGGACGAGGCCACGACACCCTCGCCCGACCTGGCCGCGCGCGGCTATGTGCCCCTGCATCGCAAGGCGACGCACGTCGTGGGCTCGGGCCTTGATCTAAGCTAGCCGCGCAGGGCGCTCTGGAACGGAGGCGGGCAGGGCGCGCACTCTGCCCGCTTCTTTTTCAGCGCGTGACCATTGTCATCGGCAGGTAGATGCGGTTGGCCGACTCGTCGCCGGGGAACCTCATCGCCGGGTCGCCGTAGAGCGACTGCGTGTAAAGCAGGTAGTTGGCGCCGTAGCTCTGCAGGTACTTCTGCTTCGCAAGCTGGAGCGCGCGGCCTAGCTCACGCGCCTCCGCCTGGAACAGGATGTCGCTCAGGATTTCGCGGAAACGGTGCTGGTCGCTCACCGCGCCCAGGCCGGACGGCGAAATCGCCGCGACGGAGCCTCCGCCCGGCCGGCGCAGCATCGCCTCCGCGATGCTCTCCTGCGCAGGGTCCGTGTGCGCGAAGTAGCCGTCGAGGCAGTTGAACGTCAGCACGATAGGCAGCGACGCGCCGTTCGTCAGGCTCGCAGCGTCATCCTTCGTCCAGATCTGCTCGTGCGTCCAGCGCCAGGTTGCGCCGTGCCCGCCAAACTGGACCATCACCGCGCCGGCGTTGATCGCATCGCGGATGGCCGTCTTGGCGCTCGCGGGGTCCGCATGCGTTTGGCCCAGGTAGATGCGTTGCGGCGCAATGCTCTCGGGCAGATGATTGTTGATGACATCGTCAGACAGCCCAGGGAAATCGTTGCCGTCGTTGTTGTCCGCGACGAACAGGGCGCGCTTCTGCCACTCGGCGGTGCGCGCAGACTCGTCGTAGTGCGCGACCTTGTCCACCATGAGCAGCGCCTCGTCCAAGTTCGCCGCGGGCAGCCGGCCCACCGCGACCTCGGGCACGCCGTCGCCCGTCAGGTCCCCGAAGAGCGAGTCCGCCGGCACTTCACCCTGCCACGGGTCCAATCATGATGGGCGGCGCGGGGTAGGCAGCCGTATTAAAGGACTTGAAATTCCAGTGGCCGTCGCCCAGGAGCGTAAGGTAGGCGGGGCCGGGCTGCGTCCAGTGCTCGCGCGCCCATGCGAGCATGGCGGGAATGGCCTTCGGGTGGTAGATGCCGTAGTTGAACTCGTCGTAGACGTCCTGCGCGTCGGCCACGACGACCCGCCGGCCATGCGAGCGGTGCCAGTCGGCCAGGAGCGCGGTGGCGGGCTTGAGGCTGGAGTGGGCGACGATAACAACATCCGCGCCGCCGGCGGGGGCGCGCAACCCGGTGTCGCTGCGCAGGCGAATTGACGCCGGCGGGCTGAAGGTGCTGTCGGCCTGAAGCCAGTAGCGCTGCCCCGCGGTTTCGGTCACGCGGAAGCGCGCGTCGTACGCCGCTCCCGTCGCCGAGATTGTCCCATTGGCCAGCGCTGCGGGCGCGGCAGGCGTCGTAACATCCCACATGGTCAGGGCGTCTGTCGTCCATCCGCCGACGACGTACTCCAGAGTGCCGTCCGCCTCCGCCTTGAAGTCGAACTGCCCCTCCCATGCGCGGAAAAGGCGGCGGTAGTCGAGTTCCCAGTAGTTCACATAGATGTCGTCGGAGACGGTGACTTTATCGGTCCGGTTGATCGCGGAGACGTTGACCGTCGCAGTGTTGCCCGCGAGCGCGCCCGCAGGCACGGCTGCCGTGTGGACAATGCGCCGCGTGCCCTGCCAGTCGAAGGTTCCGACAGGTGTGCCGTTGACGGCGAGCCCGGTGCGGTGATAGAAGTTGGTGGAGTTGGCGTTGTAGCGGCTGAGTTGCTCGACGCGCAAAGTGGCCGGCTTGCCGGGCGCAGGGTCCGGCGCGGTGAAGGCCAGATCGCGACTGAGGCTGTCGCCGGGATTGGGGCCGGTCTGCATGCGCTCCCAGAACCAGGTGTCCTGCGTGTCGAACCCGAGGGAGTGCAAGGTCCACCAATGGTTGTTTTGTTCCGCGCGCACTGTCGTCAGGACGTCGGAAGGAACCGGCCCTGCGCCTTCCGGCGCCGCGTCGACGGATACGATGCGCGGTCCCGCGGCTCCGCCGATTTCGAGCCAGTAGACGCGCTCGTCCGTGTACTTCTGGTCCATCTCGGGCCCGCGGAACTTCTCACCGAAGAACAGGAGGCGGTCGCCCGCGTCGAACCTGCCGTCTGCCTCGCCCGTCACCAAGATCGCGACGGGTGCGCCAAGGCTGCTCATAGCGAACGTACGCGGGTCGACCGACGCAGGATTGATGCCGGCGGCCTGGAGGTCGACGGGCGTCAGCACGGTGATGCCGTCGCGCGTTACGCCGATGCGCAACCGCGAGATCGCATCAGGGCTCGCGGCGCCGGCGCGGATCGATCCGCCCGCGGCCATCACCAGGACCGTTAACAACAGGAAAAGTCGAGCAATCACAACAGCTCTCCTTGGTTCAGGGGTGGCAGTCGCCTGAGCAGTGACGGAAGTACGGGGAAATTGTACCGCAAGTGCGTTATTTCCATCTTATGGGCTGCCTTCGCTTGCGAGCGGCCGCACCGGCAGGCGCGGCAGAAAATCATGTTGGACGAGGCGTTTGGCGCGCGTTATCAGTTTCGGTTATAATGGCTCAATCAGCATCCCCGGAGGAACTGTTGGATCACTCTGTGGCCCCTCAGTTGCGCTGCAGCGTCGGCGTGACCGCCTATAACGAACAGGCCAATATCGCCAGGCTTCTCGACGCCTTACTGGAGCAACACACGCGGCAGGTCGAGATCAGCGAGATCATCGTAGTGGCGAGCGGCTGCACCGACAACACGGTCCCCATCGTCGAATCCTACGTCGCCCGCGAACCGCGCGTCAGGCTTTTCGTGCAGCAGAAGCGCGAGGGGAAGACCGCCGCGATCAACGTCTTTCTCACCAATGCCAAAGAGAACATCTGCGTGCTTGAAAGCGGCGACACGCTGCCGCACGAGGACGCGGTGGAGCACCTCGTCCGCATGTTCGCGGACCCGACCGTCGGCATGACCGGCGCGCACAAGATTCCGGTCAACACGCCGGATCACCTCGTCGGGCTGTTTACGCATCTGCGCTTGCGGCTGGAACACCAGTTGTGCCTCGAAATCCCGCGGCTGGGCGAAATGATCGCGTTCCGCAAGGTGTTCGAGCGCATCCCGCCCGACGTGGCGATGGACGAGGCGTTCGTCGAGGCGCTCGTCGTCAAGCGCGGGATGCAGGTGCGCTACGCGCCCGACGCCGTCGTTTACAATACCGGCCCCGACAACGTCCAGGACTTCGTGCGCCAGCGACGGCGCAACCACGCCGGCCACCTCTACCTCAAGTCAAAATACGGCTACGCCGTGTCGAGCATCCAGAACACCCGCGTTGCCAAAGTCGCGCTTAAGGAAATCTGGGGCGCGGTCCGCCTCGTGTGGACGCTGATCCTGCTCGCCGTGCTCGAAGTGTGGTCGCGCGTCCTCGGCTGGTACGACTTCGCGGTGAAGAAGGACCGTCACGTCGTGTGGGACATGGCGTGGTCGCAGAAGGTGGACGTCGAGGCTGAGCGCGAGCAGACGACTGCCCAGGACGACACCCGCCCCGCCGCGGTCGCAGGTCCACGTGCGCGATAAGCTCATCACGCTGGCCAAGATCGCCATCAGCCTGGGCCTGATCGCGCTGGCGTTTTCGCGCGTCGACTTCAAACAGGTCGCCGCGCAGTTGATTCGCGCCAACCCCATCTACTTCGCGCTGGCATTGCTCCTTTACATGCTGGCCATCGTTGTGAACGGCGCGAAATGGCAGGTGCTGCTGCGCGCGCAGGGCGTGCGCGTGCCCTTCGGCGCGGTGGTCCGCTTCATCTTCGTCGGCTTCTTCTTCAACAACTTCCTCCCTGCGAACGTCGGCGGCGACGTCATGCGCGGCTACAGCCTGGCGCGCTACACGGACCGCGCTGCGGACTCCGCGGTGTCCGTCATCGTGGATCGCGTCATCGGGCTGATGGCCTACATGACGACCGCGGTCATTGCCGCGATCATCGCGGTGAACTTCAGCGGGCATTCGGAGCTTCAGCGGGTCGAGTGGGTGGCGATGATCGCGCTGGCCGTCCTCATTGCCGGATTCGGCATCCTGTTGAGCCGGCGCCTGCGCGCCGTCATCGCGCGCATCTTCCAAATCCGCTTCCTTGCCCCGCTTGCGCCCCTCTA
>JALOOB010000369.1 GCA_025454635.1 Anaerolineae bacterium | reverse complement strand
ACTTCGTTCTGCAGCTTGCTCTTGTCGAGCGCGCGGGCCAGCTCCAGCAGGACCGCAACGCCGGAGGCGCCATCGTTCGCGCCCGGCACGGGCTGGTTGCGCTCGTCGGCGGACGGGTCGTTGTCCGCGCGGCGGCGGGTGTCGTAGTGCGCGCCGATCAGGATGACAGGCCCCTTCCCTACTCCCGCCTTGCCGACGATGTTGCGCGCGGGCGTGCCGCGATAGCGGAAATCCTGGTACTCGACTTTCCAACCGTGTTTGGCGAGTTTCTGCATGATGTAAGACTGCGTCTCGCGACTGCCCTCTGACCCGGTGGCGCGAGGGCCGATATCGAGCTGCGCGGTGACATGGCGATACGCTGCTCTGCCGTCGAACTCGCGGCTCAGCGACTCGGGGAGGAACTGCCCCACCGTGGGCGCGACCATGTAGCCGAACCAGACGATGATTCCGGCGAATCCGGCGAGGAGGACGTTCTCCAGCCAGTGATCGCGCAGCCAGGCTAATGTTCCGTTTCGCATAGCCTATTTGGTTCCCCTTCTGCAAACAGCGCAATTTGTTTTCAATTTAATCACTACACGAAGTTTACTGGCTCCGACTTCCGCCCCTCATAGGGGCCGCCGCTCAGGATGCCCCCGGTCGATGAACTCCGCCCGGCGACAATTCGCCGGGCTACATAGCGGCGCCCCGTGAACGGGGCTGACGCGGTCAGTTAGTCTTCGCGGCTCTCGTCCCGGCTGCGGAAGAACAGCCGGATTGGAGTGCCGGTAAAAGGATACACCTCCCGGATGCGATTCTCAAGGAAGCGCTCATACGAGAAATGCACAAGTTCTTTGTCATTTACAAAGATAATGAACGTGGGCGGCGCGGTTTCGGCCTGAGTCGCGTAGAGGAACTTGAGCGGCTTGCCGCGGCGGCTGGGCGCGGGATGCGCGACCATGGCCTCGCGCAGGATGCGGTTGAGTTCGCTCGTGGGGATGCGCATGTTGCGCTGCGCGGCGATACTCATGGCAAGCGGAAGCACCTTGCTCACCCGTTGGCGCGTCAGGGCGGAAATGAAGAGCACGGGCACGTAGTCGAAGAACTTCATGCGCTGGCGCACCTCGTCCGTGTGGACATTGATCGTGTTGGAGTCCTTGTCTTCGACGGCGTCCCACTTGTTGATTATGACGGCAACGCTCTTGTAGGCCTCGGTGATGAACTCGGCCACATGGGCATCCTGCGCGGTGATGCCGTCCTGCGCATCGGTTATGAGCAGCGCGACGTCGGCGCGTTGGATGGCATTGACCGCGCGCAGCACGCTGTACTTCTCGATCCCGCTCTCCACCTTGCCGCGGCGGCGGATGCCCGCGGTGTCGATCAGGACGATCTTCTGCCCTTCCCACGTGAGCTTGGTGTCGACCGCATCGCGCGTGGTGCCGGCGATTGGGCTGACGATGGCGCGTTCCTCTTGCAGCAGCGCGTTCAACAGCGACGACTTGCCGACGTTCGGACGCCCTATAATCGCTATGCGAACCGCATCTTCCTCCGGCTCTTCGGTTGCCTGCGGGATCAACTCCACGATAGCGTCCAGCAGGTCGCCTGTGCCGGTGCCGTGGAGCGCGGAGATCGGATAGGGGTCGCCCAGGCTGAGCTCATAGAACTCAAGCGCGGCCTGCCGCCGGCTCTCGTTGTCGGCCTTATTCACCGCGAGCACGACCGGCTTGCTTGACCGGCGCAGGATATCGGCCACGTCGCGATCCGCCTCGGTCAGGCCGTCCTTCGCGTCGGTCAGGAAGACGACGACGTCGGCCTCCTCGATGGCAAGCTCGGCCTGCTGGCGAATTTCGCGCACGAAGTCGCGCGAGTTGAGGCTCAATGTCTCGGGCTGATCCCCTTTGCGCGCGGCCTTGTCCGTGGCGGCAATGTCCATGCCACCGGTGTCGATCAACAGAAAGGGCCGGTTGGTCCACTCGGCGGGCGCGTACACGCGGTCGCGCGTCGTCCCCGGTTCGTCCTCGACGATCGACTTCCGCTCGCCCACGAGGCGATTAAACAGCGTGGATTTTCCCACATTCGGCCGGCCTACCAGCGCAACAATCGGCAAACGCATTTATGTCTCTTTCTAATTGAAAATTGAAGATTTCAGATGGAAGATTTGCTCGCCGGTGAATCTTCCATCTTGGATCCACAATTTTCGATCTTGAATCTTCAGTCTTTAATCATCGACGTCGCGTCGGCGTCGGCGCGACGGTGGGCGACGGCGAGGGGGTCGGGGTCGGCGTGGGCAGCGCGGCGATCGTCACTTCGATCGTGGCCGGCGACACGCCCTCCACCGCAATGTCGGCAGGCGGGAACACCTGCGGCTCAAGCGCATGCGTGCCCGGTCCCAGGCCGGTCAGGTCCAAGATGACGGCGGCCTGATCGTCGCTAATCGCGGCCAGTTTGGGCAGCGGCCCGGCCAGGAAGACGTTGACCGCGTCCAAGGTGAGTGTGTAGGTGAGCCCTGCGCCGAGGCCCTGGATCTGAGGCGCGCGGCGCACCGTGCGCACGCCGTTAACCGGCACGATGCCGACTTGCACGTTAACGGCCTGGTTGCCGATGGCCGCCACCTGCTCGGGCAGCTTCAGCGGGACGCGTTCGACCACATCCTGGCTGGCCCCGTCGATGTTGACCGAGACGGTGATATAGCCGCTCAGATCAGAGATCACCTGCGGATCGCCCTGGACGGTGACCAGCTTTGGCTCGGCAGACACCGAACTCATCGTGTATCCGTCTGCGGGGCGGCCTTTCGGCTCGACGAGGACGGCGAGCTCGCGGTAGCCGGGCACCTGGATGACGGGCACCGTGACCGTTACGTCGCGCGGCGCGATGTTGACGAAGCCGAGGGTCTCCCCGGCGGCGTTGCGGGCGGAAACGCGCAGCGTGCGCTCCACTGTGCCGCGCGCGCCGCGCAGGTACATGTCGACCGCGGCGGACTCCACTTGGTCGACAAGGGGCGCGGAGCCCGAGACCAGCACCTGCGTCGGCGTGATGACGGGCGTCTGCCAGTTGTAGCCGAAGGCGGGGGCGTCGAGCACATTGACCTGAACGGGCATGACGCGCTCCTTGCGCTCCTCCAGCCGCACGCGAATCTGGGGCGGCTGGATTGCGGTCACCTGCACCTGCGGATCGGAGGAGAGCACCTGCACGGGCACGTCGTACTCGCCTGCCTCCAGGCCGTCCAGGTCGATCCAGGCGGTGAAGTCGCGCGACTGGAGCGTATTCCAGCGGGCGCGAGGCGCGCGCGCCTCCAGGCGAACTTCGCTCAGGATGTCGCCGAAGACGATCAGGCGCTCGGACAGCCCGGAGCGGTTCACTGGGACCGGCTGGGTGAACTCCCGCTGCGGGTACTCCTCGCGCACGGCGATGACCCACACGAGCGCGGCGAGCGCAAGCGCGAGCAGCGCAGAACCGAGGCGGGAGAGAACATTCTGCATAACTTACGATCCGCCGTTAAACAGGCGCCGCGGCTTGTAGAACGCCTGCAGGATAGTGCGCAAACGCGCGCTGTCGAGCCGGCGGGCGATTCTGCCGGAGCGCGCGAGCGAAACGATGCCCGTCTCTTCTGAGACGACAATGGCCAGCGCATCGTTCTGTTCCGTGATGCCGAC
>JALOOB010000368.1 GCA_025454635.1 Anaerolineae bacterium | reverse complement strand
TTCCGCACGCTGCTCACCCGTTTGCGCCAGGCGTTGCCCGCCGTTGACGGCATGATTCAGGTCACTCCGCAGACGGTGGAATGGCGCCCGAACGCATCTCTATGGGTCGATGTCGTCGAGTTCGAGAACTGTTTGGCGGCGGCGGCGCAGCACCCTTCCGCGGACGCGGGCGCGCTTGCCGCCGCGGTGGCCGTCTACGGCGGTGACCTCCTTCCCGACTGCTACGACGACTGGGTCCTGCCCCTGCGGGAGGAATTACGCAAGTCCTACGGGGAAGCGCTCGAACGACTCACGCTCCTGCTCGAAGAGCGGCGCGAGTACGGCGCCGCGTTGCAAGCTGCGCGGCGCCTGCTTCAGCATGACCCGCTGCATGAGGCGGCTTATCACCACCTCATGCGCCTTCATCTGGCGCTCGGCGACCGGATCGAAGCCTTGCGAGCGTACCGCGTGTGCGAGGCCATGCTGGCGCAGGAGTTTGGCGCTCGCCCGGGCCGGCCCGCGCAGGAACTCTACGAACGCTTGCTCGCCGCGCAGGAAATCCCTCCCGCCCAGGTTGCCGGCGAGGGCTCGCGACGCGCGGAGGCGCGGCTGCCGCTCGTCGGTCGGGGGCCAGAATGGTCGCGGCTCCTGGACGCCTGGCGCGTCGCCGCCGCGGGCCGGTCGCAGCTGGTCCTGATCAGCGGCGAAGCCGGCATCGGCAAGACGCGGCTCTCTGAAGAGTTGCGCGCGTGGGTGGCAGGGCAGGGAGGTGCGGTCGCCCAGGCGGCCTGTTACCCGCAGGGCGGGCGCGCCACCGCCGCCTATGCCCCTGTCGCCGAGTGGCTGCGGAACGATGCGTTGCGCCCCCAGGTGCGAGCGCTCGACGATGCGCGGCTGGCCGAGGTCGCGCGCATCGTCCCCGGTCTGGAGGCCGAGCGCGAGTCCCTGGCCGCGAGGCCGGCTGAGGCGCTCTCCACCGGCCATCTGACGGATGGCTGGCAGCGGACGCGGCTGTTCGAAGCGCTCGCGCGCGCCGCGCTTGGCGCCGACCCGGACCGGAAGCCCCGCCCGCTGCTCCTGGCCTTGGATGATCTCCAATGGTGCGACCAGGAGACGTTGGACTGGCTCGCCTACCTGCTCCGCTACGCGCCGCGGGCGCCACTGCTGGTCGTGGCGACTGTTCGCAGGGATGAGATCGACACCCGTCACCCGCTCATGGCTTTCTGGCTGACCCTGGTTCGCGCCGGTTTGCTGGAGGAGATCGCCCTATCGCCGCTCGATGCGGAGGACACGGCGCGCCTGGCAGGCAGCGTCGCGGGCAAGGCGCTCGACGAATCGGAAGCCGCGCGCATCTACCAGTACACCGAAGGGAATCCGCTCTTCGTCGTCGAAACGGTGCGCGCAGGGTTGCGCGGGGACGCTCCGTGGCCGTTGACCGGTGACGTCGGCCGCGCGTCTGCCGACATCCCGGCCCGCGTGCGCGCAGTGATCCGGTGGCGGCTCGCGCAGCTCTCACCCTCTGCCCAGGCTCTTGCGCAAGTCGCGGCGGCCATTGGGCGCCGCTTCAGCATGGACGTGCTGGCGCGCGCAACCGGGGAGGACGAGGCCGTCCTGCTGGACACGCTCGACGAATTGTGGCGACGCCAGCTCATTCGGCTTGAGGAGGGCGCGACCGGTGTCGGCCTTGCCGACGACGTCGTGTACGATTTCACGCACGACGGCGTCCGCGCGGTTGCTTACGACGAAATTGGCCCCATCCGCCGCGGCGCCATCCACCTCCGCATCGCCCGCGCGCTCGACGCGCTCGGGGGCGACGCGGGCCGCCTGGCCCACCATTACGAGCAGGCAGGCCAGGCGCAGCTTGCCATTGCGCATTATCGCCGGGCCGCGGAGGACAGTCAACGCATTCACGCCGGCGCGGCGGCAGCCCAGTACTATCGGCGGCTGGTGGAAGGGGGCCTTAGCGCGGCTGTGCCACCGCAGGAGCGGTGCGAAGTTTTGTTGGGCCTGTCCGAGGTCTGGCGGTCGATGGGCGAGTGGCCGCGCATGGAGGCGGTGAGTCGGGACGCGCTCGCGCTCGCCGAGGCGCTGGGCAAGCCGGCCGAGGCTGCCCGGGCGCAAACGGCCCTCGCCGATGCGCTGCAACAGCTCGGCTACTACGACGAGGCCGCGCGCTTGAAGCGCACATGAAGCCCATGATGCGGTAAGCTCCTGTAGCGATCGAAAAACTGATCCGACAGCACGACTCTGTCTAAATAAGGAGCTTTACATGGCAGTTATTACGATTTCCCGGCAACTTGAAAGCGGCGGCGACGACATCGCGCACATGGTCGCAGAGAAGCTGGGCTACCAGTACTTTGACAAGAAGATGATGGCACAGGTCGGCCAGGAGATGGGCCTCGCTGCGGGGGTTATCGACGGTGCTGCGAACTTCCAGCCCGCAGCGAAGGGCTTGCTGGAGCGCTGGTTCGGCAACCTCGAAGATCCGCTCACCCGGGCGACCTACACATTCGGCGCGCAGAACGACGCCCTGCAGCAACTGACGGTCGCGCAGTTGATGGACATCATCCAGGCGGGGTACAAAAAGGGCAACGTGGTAATCGTCGGCCGTGGTGGCATGGCCGCGCTGCAGAACAAGCCCGATGTGTTGCACGTCCGCGTCCAGACGCCCGTCGAACTGCGCGTGAAGCGACTGGCCGAGCACGAGAAGGTGTCGCTCGAAGAGGCGCAGCAGCGGATTCGCGAGCGCGACCTGAGCGACGTCGACTGGATCCATCGCTATTTCGGCCTCGACTCGCACGATCCGGCGCTCTTCGACCTCGTGATCAATACGTCGAAGCTCGCGCTGGTCGACGCAGCCGACCTTATCGTGCAGGCTTCGCAGAGACTCCCCAAGCGCTGAGGTCGCGCGCAGCCGAGGCCGCGCAATGCGCCAGGGCGAGAAATCGTCCCGGCGCATTGTTTCTGCGCTTTGCGCGGTCGGCGGGATGCGCACCATAATGGGCTGCAGGCCGAGGCGCGCTTCGCTTCCACCGTAAATCCCCGCAGGAGGCTCTCACTCCATGAATGGTCTCGATGGTTTGCTCTGGGTCTTCTCGATTGTTTTGGCCATCCTGTTGCTGGTCGTAGGCTTCGTCCTCGTGCGGGACGACCCCGGGGGCAAGAAGCGCATGGGTTGGGCCGAGTACGCGCCGCGCGGGCTGACCCTGTTCTTCGGCATCATTATGATCCTCGGCGCGCTAGGCCTGATCGTGCCGCTGCTGGCGCCCGAGCTGGCATGGCTCACACCGCTGGCAGCCGGCATGCTGGCGGCTGTCATGCTTGGCATCGCGCAGTCCTACATGGTCAAGCGCGACAACGAAGGCGCCGCGGTCTACATCCTGCTCCTCGTGATGTTCATTGCGCTGGTAATCATCCGCTGGCCTGCGCTTGCGGCGCGGCTGGGCTGAGTTCTAAGCGCCCTCGCCAGGGGTAAGCGAGGGCGCATTCGCGGTTCCGCGGGCGCGCGTTCTGATTACAGCCCCGCGGCCGCGAACGCGGCGGCCACGATCTCCTGCGCTTCCCCAAAGATGCGCTTGAGATGCTCGTTGCCCTTGAAGCTCTCCGCGTAAATCTTGTAGATGTCCTCTGTCCCCGACGGCCGCGCGGCGAACCAGCC
>JALOOB010000089.1 GCA_025454635.1 Anaerolineae bacterium | reverse complement strand
GCGTCCGCGGCGATGTTCGCGACGAGCTCGGCCATTCTCAGCTCGGCGTATCCGCCGGGCGAGCGCGGGCGGGTGCTCGGCATCAACGTCTCCGCGGTGTACACGGGGCTGGCCATCGGGCCGTTCCTGGGCGGCATCCTGACGCAGAACTTCGGCTGGCGGAGCGTCTTTATCGTGGCCGCGGCCGCGGGCTCGGTCGCGGTGGGCGCGGCGCTGCAGTTGAAGCAGGAATGGGCGGAGGCGCGCGGGGAGCGGTTCGACTGGTTCGGGTCGGTCATTTATGGCGCGTCGATCGCGCTGGCGCTGTACGGGCTGTCGCGGCTGCCGGCGTGGGAGGGGTGGCTGCTGCTCCTTGCGGGGCTGGCCGGGTTTGGCGCGTTCCTGCTGTGGGCGAACCGCGCGAAGTCGCCCGTGCTCAATATCAGCCTGTTTCGCAACAACCGGGCGTTCACCCTGTCAAGCCTGGCCGCGTTGATTAACTATCTCGCGACGACCGCGGTGACGTTTCTGCTGAGCCTGTACCTGCAATACCTTAAGGGATTGACGCCGCAGCAGGCGGGCGCGCTGCTCGTGGCGCAGCCGATCATGATGGCGGCCTTTTCGCCGTTTGCGGGGCGGCTGTCGGACAGGATTGAGTCGCGTATCGTTGCGTCGGCGGGCATGGGGCTGACCGCGGTGGGGCTGGTGATGCTGGCGTTTCTGACCGCCGAGACGAGCCTGGCTTATATTGTGGCCGCGCTGCTGCTGCTCGGGTTGGGCTTCGGGCTGTTCTCGTCGCCGAATATGAACGCGATCATGGGGTCTGTGGAGAAGCGGCAGTATGGGGTGGCGTCCGCGATCCTGGCGACCATGCGGACGCTGGGGCAGGCGCTGAGCCTGGGCCTGACGCTGCTGGTGTTTTCGCTGTTGATCGGGCCGGCGCAGATTACCGAGCCGTACTACCCTGCGTTCCTGGCGAGCGCGAAGCTGGTGTTTGCGATCTCCGCGGCGCTGTGCGCGCTGGGGATTTTTGCGTCGCTGGCGCGGGGGAAGGTGCTGAACGCCGCCCGGCCCTGAAGGACCGGGCTACGCGGCAGCGCCCGTAGACGGGGTCTGGTGGACCGCGCCGGCCGGCGCGCAGGCTCGTAGCGGCCCTTCGGTTCATAGCCGAGTTGATAAGCGCGAATAAAGACACCACCATACCCTCTTGACAGGTCCCTCCCGGCGTGCTATGTTATGCATAACTCGTGATACGCATAACACGAGCCTTCCCCGAAAGAGCTACTTCTACGGCAGGGTGACCAAATGGCGACGATTCGCGACGTTGCGCAGCGCGCCGGCGTTTCCACGATGACCGTCTCGCGCGTCCTCAACAACTCCGGCTATGTCAGTACTGATGCGCGCGCGCGGGTCGAGGCGGCGGTGGCGGAGCTGGGCTACGTGCCGAACACGCTTGGCCTGAGCCTCCGTTTTAAGCGCACGAAGACCCTTGCGCTGGTCGTCACCGACATCACCAACCCGTTCTTCACCAGCATGGCGCGCGGGGTCGAGGACCTGGCGACGCAACACGGCTTCAGCACGATCCTGTGCAACACAGACGAGTCCGAGACGAAGCAGGCCGATTACCTGACGATCTTGCTCCAGAAACGCGTGGACGGCATCCTGCTCGTTCCGGCGCGCAGCGCGGCGGACCCGGTGAAGTGGCTTCAGCACCGGAATGTGCCCGTCGTCATCATCGACCGGCAGGCGCCCGGCGCGCGGGTGGATTGCGTGCGCGGGCAGTCGGAAGCGGGCGGGCATGACCTTACCGCGCTGCTGCTGGACATGGGACACCGGGACATTGCCGTGCTGACCGGGCCGGCGTCAGTGTCGACTGCCTCCGATCGGGCGGCCGGCTACGAGCGGGCATGGCGTGAGCGCGGGCTGACGCCGCGCGCAGACGCGATTTCACACGGTCACTTCACGGTGCCAAGCGGATACGCGATGACGGAGCAGGTGCTGAACGGATCGTGGCGGCCGAGCGCGCTGATTGCCGGCAACAATTTTATCGCGATCGGCGCGTACCGGGCGCTGCGCGATGCGGGGTTGACTGTCCCGGACGATATGTCGCTCGTCACCTTCGACAATGTGCCTGACAACCTGGTCCTCGAACCGTTCCTGACGGTTGCCGCGCAGCCGGCTTATGAAATGGGGCAGGTGGCGACGAAGGTGCTCCTCGAACGGCTGGCGGGGAGCGGGCCTGCCGACTGCGTCGATATCCAGCTGCCGAACACGATCATCGTGCGAGGCTCCAGCGCGCCGCCGCGGGAGCTACCGCTCACCGTCACCCAGGGCGAACGGTAGCCCGGTCGGGGCCCGGATTGTCCGTATTTGAAGGAGATGTCGCGCATGAACTCTAAAGAACGCTTGATGACGGCCATTCACAAGGGCAAGCCCGACCGCCTGCCGGCCACCGTGCACCAGTGGCAGGGGTATCATCTCGAAGAGTATATGGGCGGCATCTCGGACCTGGAGGCGTTCAAGCAGGTCGGGCTGGACGCGCAAATCCAGTATTTCCAGGACATGGGGCAGTTCTGGCTGGTCGACGTGGATAGCTCGAAGTTCAACACGTCCACGTGGCGCGACGAGGTGGATCGCGTCGACGGGGACCCGAACCACCGCGTCTCGCACCATACGATCTACACGCCCGAAGGGACACTGACGTATAAGACCGAGGGCGACCGCAAGACGACGTGGATCACGGAGTATCTCATCAAGCACGATGAGGATATCGAACTGATCCGCAAGTACATGCCGGTCCCGCCGTTGGATCATGAGCCGATCCGCAAGCGGTGGGACCTGATCGGGGACGCGGGCATCCTGCGCGGCTTTGTGTGGGGCGACCAGGCCGGTTGCTGGCAGCACGCGGCGTGCCTGTACGACATCACGGACCTGATTTACGCCGCAATCGACCGACCGGACTGGGTCCACGCGCTGATGAAGATCCTGCTCGACAAGAAGATGCAGTTCATTGAGACGATGAAGGGCGCGAAGTTCGACCTGATCGAGACGGGTGGCGGGTCGGCGTCGTCGACCGTGATTTCGCCCAAGCTGCACCGGGAGTTCTGCCTGCCGTATGATCGAGCGATGCACGACGCGCTGCATTCAATGGGCTTTCCCGTGACGTATCACACGTGCGGGGGGACGAGGGCCATCGAGGAACTGATTGTTGCGAACGGTTGTGACGCGTCTGAGACAGTTGCGCCGGTCAGCGTGGGCGGGAACCAGGAACCGTGGGAGCTGAAGGCGAAGGTGGGGAACCGCATCGCGTTGATCGGCGGGCTGGACCAGTTTAACACGCTCACGACGGGCAGCAAGGCGGACATCCGCGCGATGGTCCACAAGTTGTTCGAGACGGTGGGCTGCGACGGCGGGTATATCTGTTCCTGCTCGGACCACTTTTTCGAGACGCCGGTCGAGAACATCGTCGCGTTTGCGGACGCGGCGAAGGAGTGCGTGTACAACTGACGAGAACATGAAGACACATTGACACAAAGGCACGAGGATTGCTTCCCGTGCCTTTGTTTTTAGGTGTTAGCGCGTTTCGGGCGGCTTACCGGTTGGCGAGTTCCGTCCGCTCGTACCCGCGGATCGCGTCCATGACGGCATACCCCACCGGCGCGCCCTGGCGCTGGCAGTAGGCATCCCACACCGCGCCGAACGGCATCGACTTCAGTTCCTCCAACAGCACCAGCCGCGCGGTGTAGTTCCCCTCCACGTCCATCTGTTGAAGCTGCGCGTAGGGCTCCACAAGCGCCATGAGCAGCGCCTTAAGGGCGTTGCGCGTGCCGACCGTCCATGCGGCGATGCGGTTGATGCTGGCGTCGAAGAAGTCGAGGCCGATATGGACGCGGCCGAGATAGTCCCCGCGCACGATCTCCTGCATGATGGCCTGGAGGTCGTCGTTGAGGATCACGACGTGATCGCTGTCCCAACGAACACCGCGCGAGACGTGGAGCATCACGTCGTCGACGAAGGGGAGCACGGAGGAGAGCTTGTCGCTGATCGTCTCGGTCGGGTGGTAGTGGCCCGAGTCGAGCGTGTAGACGAGCTTGTTGGCGACCGCGTAGCCGAGGTAGAACTCGTGCGAGCCGACGGTATAGCTCTCCGCGCCGATGCCGAACAGCTTGCCTTCGACGGCGTCGAGGTTGTGTTGCTTGTCGACCGGCGCGGCGAAGATGCGGTCGAGCGAGTCCTTGAGCAGAAGGCGCGGGGTCTTGCGATCGGCGGGCGTGTCCTTCATGCCGTCGGGGATCCAGTGGTTGTTGAGGCAGGTGGTCCCAAGCTCGCGGCCGAAGTACGCGCCGATCTCCCGGCAGATGATCCCGTGCTCGACCCAGAAGTCGCGGACGCCCTTATCGTAGCTCGACAGGGTGAAGCCGGACGCGGCCATGGGGTGGCCGAAGTAGGTCGGGTTGAAGTCGAGCCCGTGGCCTTTCTCCTTGGCCCAGGCGACCCAGTTGGCGAAGTGCTCGGGGCGGACGCCGTTGCGGTCGAGCTTCTGCGCGCCCGGCTCGGCGTACATGGCGTGGAGCGCGAGGCGGTGGCGGCCGGGGATGAGGCTGTACGCCATATCGAGGTCGCGGCGCAACTCCTGCGGGGTGCGCGCCTTGCCGGGGTAGTTGCCGGTTTTGGCGAGGCCGCCGCCCAACTCGCCGCCGGGCGACTCGAACCCGCCGACATCGTCGCCCTGCCAGCAATGCAGGCTGATGGCGATGGCCTCGAGCTTCGCCAGCGCGGCTTCCGTGTCGACGCCCAACGCGGCGTAGCGCTCCTGCGCGAGCGCGTAGGCTGCCATTACCTTTGAATCGTTCGACATAATTCCTCCTATAGCAGAGACGCTCACCACAAAGACTCGAAGAATCGAAGGTTCACGAAGTTGCTTCGCTTGGTTGGACCTCGTAGTGAGCGCGTTTCCTCCGAATCAGTAACTAAGCCGGGGTTTCACGCGGGACGCGCGCGAGGATGGCCGAGACGACTTCGTAGTTGATGGTTCCAAGGCGCGCGGCTACTTCTTCGGCGCTGATCGAATCGCTCCCCTGCCTGCCAATCAGCACGACCTCGTCGCCCTGCTGCGCAGCCGGAATGTCGGTAACGTCGATCATGGTCTGGTCCATCGTCACGCGGCCGACGATGGGCGCGCGGCGGCCGCGCACCAGCACCTCGCCCCAGTTCTGCGGCGCGCGGCGGAAACCGTCCGCGTAGCCGACGGGGATCACTGCGATGGAGCGGGGGGCGTCCGTGCGGTAGGTCGCGCCGTAGCTGACGTAGCTGCCGGCGGGGAGGGTTTTGACCTGGGCGACCTGGGTTTTCCAGGCGAGCGCGGGGCGGAAGTCGGGCGGGACGGGCACGCCCGGCGACGGATTCAGGCCGTAGACCGCGATGCCTGCGCGCACGAGGGTGTGGCGGGCGAGGGCGCGCGAGGCTGCGAGAAAGCCGACGGTCGCGTCGAGCAGGCCGGCAGAGTTGACGCCGTGGACGAGGGGGATGGCGATGCCCTCGCGCTCCAGATCGGCCAGGACCGCGTCGAACTTGCGCAACTGCTCCGCCGTGTAGTCGCGCTCCCACTCGCTCTCGCCGTCGGCCACGGAAAGGTGCGTGAAGATGCCTTCGACCGTAAGGCCGGGCAGGGCGGCTAACTCGCGCGCGAAGCCAAGCGTGTCCTCAGGGAAGATGCCGAGGCGGCCCATGCCGGTGTCGACTTTGATGTGGGCGCGCGCGGGCTTGTCGAGGGCGAGCGCGGCGCGCGAGAGCGCGTGGCCGACTTCGATGTTGTAGACGGTAGGCGTGAGGTCGTGGCGGAGCGCGTCGCGCGCCTGCCAGGCGGGCGTGAAGCCGAGGATGAGGATGGGCGCGCGAATGCCCGCGTCGCGGAGCGCGACGCCTTCGCTCAACGTGGCGACGCCCAACCAGGACGCGCCGTTGAGCAGCGCGGTCTGCGCCACCTGGATCGCGCCGTGGCCGTAGGCGTCGGCCTTGAGCGAGATGAGCAGTTGGCGTCCGTCCGCCAGTTCGACGAGGCGGCGGACGTTGTGGGCGATGGCGCCGTGGTCGATTTCGAGCCAGGTGGGGCGGTCGGGGAAGAGGGTCACCGCGGCCTGCCACGCCGCGTCCTGGCGGACGAGGCGCTCTTCCGCGGCGTGCGGCTCGGCCATGAGGAGGCGGACGACCTGCTCCATGCGGGTGGCTAGCGAGCCCTTGACGAGCACGATGTCGCCGGGGCCGAGGCCGGCGAGCGCGGCGCGCGCCGCGTCTTCGGCCGTATAGGTGACGACGACGCGCTCCTCCGCGAGTCCGGCTTCGCGGGCGGCCTCACCGATGCGCCGCGCGCGATTGCCGCGCGTGACCAGGAGGTCCACGACCTTCGCGGCCTTGCGCCCGACCTGTTCGTGGCCGGGCCCTTCCAGCGCGCCGAGTTCGAGCATGTCTCCGAGCACGGCGACTTTGCGGCGGCCTTCGAGCGCGGCGAGAGTGTCGAGCGCGGCTTCGGCGGCGGCGGGGCTGGAGGAATACGAGTCGTCGAGGATGAGGCTGCCGCGGGCGCCGGGGAGGGGGTTCAGGCGGCCGGGGACGCGTGGCATGGCGGCGAGACGGTCGACGATGGCGCCCAGGTCGACATCGTGCGCCAGGCCGACTGCGATGGCGGCGAGCGCGGCGTAAACCTGGTGACGTCCGAGCAGAGGAATGCGGACGCGGCGGCGGCCGGCGGGGGTGTCGACCGTGAAGCTGACGCCGTCGCGGCCGGGGAGGACGCTGCCGGCGCAGATGTCGGGGCAGGAGCGGCCCGCGGTCGCGTCCGCAGTGCCGTAGGTGAGCACGCGGCCCCGCGCGAGGGAGGCCATTGCCGCGACGCGGGCATCGTCCGCGTTGAGGACGGCGAGGCCGTCAGGCGGGAGCGCGGCGACCAGCGCGCTCTTCTCGCGCGCGACGGCGTCGAGCGAGCCGAATGTCTCGATGTGCGCGGGCTCGACGGTGGTGACGACGGCAATGTCGGGCCGGGCGATCTCGGTCAGCTTGCGGATTTCGCCGAAGTGGTCCGCGGCCATTTCCAGCACGGCGACGCGCTGATCCGGCTCGATTTCGCTGAGCGCGATGGGGAGGCCGAAGAGGCCGTTGTAGTTGGCGCGGTTGCGGAACACGCGGCCTGAGTCACCGAGCGCGGCGGCGATGGCTTCCTTTGCGGTCGTTTTGCCGACGCTGCCGGTGATGCCGATGACGGTCAGCCGCTGCTTGCGTACGATCAGCCGCGCCCAGTCCTGCATGGCCTGGCGGGTGTCAGGAACGACGACGCAGGTGGCGCCGAGGGCGCTCAAATCGAGGGGCTGGCGGGCGAGCACACCCGTTGCGCCGCCGCGGACCGCGTCCAGCGCGTAGGCGTGGCCGTCCGCGCGCTCGGTGGTGACCGCGACGAATAGCTGACCCGCGCGGGTGATCCGCGAGTCAAAAGCGAAGGAGTCGAAGACGGTGGCTCCAACGGGGCCGTGGACTGCGCCGGCGGTGGCCGCGAGGAGGTCGGAGAGGGCGATCACGGGAGCGAATTGTAGCACGCCGACCACGAATACGAAAACGAATACACGAATAGACCCACTGATGCTCGCCGCTGGGAGAGGGCAGCAGGGGTGTTCGCGTATTCGCGGAACTATTCGCGGTCGGCGGGGCTGCGGTCGGACCCCGGCCGGAAGCGGTCGGGCAGTCCTTCGAGCGCGGCCTGGATGCGGCGGGCGAAGTTCTTCTGATCGGGGCGGTCCTTGCCGCCCTTGAGCAGGGCGTCGCGCAGGTAGGCGGCGACATCGTTCATCATCTTCTGAAGCGCCTGGGGCGCGGGGCGCTCGCCGCGCTCGAACCAGACCATCGAGGCGTAGCCGATGGCGACGGTGGCCGCGGCGGCGACGGCCGCGCTCAACACCCAGCCGGGTGCGCCGAGCAGCTTGGCGAGCTGCCGGTAGGCGGAGCGCGCGAGGAAGCCCAGACCAAACGCAGCGATCAGCTCTTTAGCGCGAGCGATGGTGATGTCAAAACCGTAGATGCGCGCGATGGTCAGGATGAGGCCGGTCTGCACGCCGAGCAGGGGGATCATGTCGGCAACGGGGAGGGGGATGAGCGCAATGCTGCCTGCGGCGGTGGCGGCCTGGATCGTGCGCTGCCAGGCGAGCTTGGAGCGGTAGGCGGGGAGCGCGTCGGCCAGGGAGATCAGGAGGCGCGGCTCGGCCTGCGCGATGGCGAGCACGATGCTGCCGACGTGGTCGCCGCGGCTTGCGGAAATGTCGATGATTTTGAGCCGGTCGACGTCGAGGTTTTCGGCCGCGGAGTCGAGCACGCGGTCGCGTTCGCCCTTGCGGATGAGGTCCATCTTGTTGAGCACGATCACGTGCGGCTTGTTTAGCGTCATGAGCGCGTCGAACAGCTCGCGGTCGGACTTGCGGATGCCGCTCTCGGCGTCGAACAGGATGATGAGGAAGTCGGCGTCGCGGGCGGCGGCGAAGGCGTAGTCACGCTCGCGGTCGCCGGTCGGGCCTACGCGGTCCGCGCCGGGGGTGTCGATCACGGCGAAAAGGCCCGCGGAGCCGGACTGGTTGACGCGCGTGGTGCCGGGCACGGGGCTGACGACGGCCTTCGCCTCCTGTGGCACCACGAGCTGGTTGTAAAGCGTGGACTTGCCGACGTTGGCGGGGCCGACGATAACGATGTTCGCCTTGGTCTGGTCAAGCGCGGTGCGGTAGTTCTGCGTGATGTAGTCGATGATGTCCCGGACGCCGGAGATGTTGCCCGCGCCGGGCAGCCATTGTTCGAGGTCACGGCGCTGATCGGCGTTCAGGCGCTGCCACGCGCTGCTGACGGCCGCGCGCGCGGGCGCAGGGAGATGGTCCACGACGGGATGGGTCACAGCATCCTCCGAACACTAGACGGATTTGCCACAGAGGTCACGGAGGACGCAGAGAAGAGATGAGGCATTTAGCAAAGACCGGGTCCCTCCCTCGCCGAAGCCCTCTGCGCTCTCTGCGGCAAAAACTAGTTTCTGACTAAGCGATCACTTTTTCTGTTTGCGCAACCTTGCTTCTTTGATTCTTCGTCGTGATTCGGTTACGCTATTGGGGCCATTATAGCAGGCGAATCGCAACGGGCTGTATGCTGTGAACCTTTTCGCAGCCTTTGACGTCGAACGAGGTAACAACTCGCGGAGGATGATATGTCGGGCCTTAAGACCCTGCTTCACCATGAGCGGCGGCAGGCTGCGGTGGTGGCCTCGCTGGCTTTCGCCACGCTGCTGTGCGCGCTGATGTTGGCGGCGCGCGCGGTGTACGTTGGCCGCGTAGGGCCTTACTTCGGTCTCCAGTGGAATTTATTCCTGGCCTGGCTGCCGATGCTTGGCGCGCTGGTGGCGTACAATCTGGGCAAGCGATATGGTCGCCGCGGGTGGCCGCTGATTCTGCCGTTCCTGCTGGGGTGGCTGCTGTTCTTCCCGAACGCGCCGTATATCCTGACCGACTTCATCCACCTCGGATCGCGCGGGGGCGCGCCGCTGTGGTACGACCTGCTCATGGTGGCGACTTATGCGCTGACCGGTCTGTTCCTCGGGCTGGTGTCGCTCTACCTGATGCAGTCGCTGGTGCGACGGGCGTTCGGCGCAGCGACGAGCTGGGTCTTTACGCTGAGTGTCCTGGCGATGACAGGCTTCGGCGTGTATCTCGGCCGGTTCCCGCGATGGAACAGTTGGGACGTGCTGACCGACCCGACCGCGCTGCTGCTCGACGTGTGGTCGCGGCTGTCGAATCCGCTGGCGAACAGCCGGACGTTTGTCTTTTCGATGCTGTTCTCGCTGTGCCTGGCCGCGATGTATTTCGTGATGGTGTCGGTGATTCACCTGCGCGACGAGAACGGCTGAACCTGGCGCAACGCGAGCGCATTTTTGCCACAGAGTACGCAGAGGCAACAGAGGGGCTCTGCGTACTCTGAGACCTCTGTGGCAGACGGCCGACCCGCGTCAGGCTCGGCGCGTGATTTACGCGACGCGTCCCACCGGCGCGAGGTAGATCGCGAATTCTTCTTCCCCGTCCACCCCCAGCGCCGCATCCATCTTTGACTGATCGTATGCGGCCAGCGCGCACGCGCCGCAGCCGATGGACTCGGCCGCGAGGTAGAGGTTTTGGCAGACGTGCCCCACGTCCATAAGGATGACGCGGTGCGAGTGGTGGAGGTAGCGCCACTCCGTTCGGTACGGGATGACGGTCCAGATGAAGGTGGCGGCGCTTTCGAGCACGTACTGTTCCTCGCTGGCGACGTGCGCCTCCATCGCAACGTCGTCGTCGGCGCGCACCAAGCACAACTGATTCTCGATGGGCAGGTAGCGGTAGAGGCCGGGTTGCAGCCCCTCGACGCGGTTGACGAGCACGTAGGTCTCGAACGGATGGCGACAGCCGGCAGACGGGACGGTGCGGAACGCGCGTATCTCGTTGGCGACCTTTTCCACGCCCTGGCACGACCATAGCAGGAACGATAGCTCTTCGAGGGTGAGGGAGGCGCCGGTGAACACGCGGCGGCTGCGCCGCTTGTTGATCGCGTCCAGCAGAGGCATGCGCCCGCTGGTGAGCTGCGCCGGCGGGATGAGGTCGAAGCGCGGCGCGTCGGGCGGCGCGGGCTTCGTGATGGGGGGCGGGGGGACGCCGCGCTGCTGAGGCGTACCGAGCGCGCCGAATGATTCCCACTCCTGCGACTTCAGAATCTCCCGGAGCGGCCGCATGGCCGCGGCCTGCATCTCGTCGGTCGTCATGGTTGCTTTATTCCTCGATCCCGTCCGCCGCGCGGACGAATTCCGCCACATCGCTCTTGAACTGCGCGAGCGAGGGGAGGTGGATGTACATCATGTGGCCGGCCTCGTAATAGCGCATGGTGATGTGATCCTTGAGCGTCTCGTCGAGCTGGAGCCGGTTAACCGTGTATTCGGTGGCGAAGTAGGGCGTCGCGAGGTCGTAGTAGCCGTTGGCGACGAAGACGCGCAGGTGCGGGTTGACGGTCGCGGCCTTGCGCAGGGACTCCGCCACGCTGACGAACTGGTT
>JALOOB010000367.1 GCA_025454635.1 Anaerolineae bacterium | reverse complement strand
GATGGCCGCATTCACCACCCGCACCAGGTGGTCCGGCTCGATCAACTCATCCAAGCTCGGCGGCAGCAACTGCGGCTGCGCCATGGTGTACGGTTTGAAGACGGGAGCGGCAGGTTTGCGTTTCATACCCCCATTAAACCATCAATCCTTAAAGAACGCGAGAAATGAACGCAAAAAGAAGGGGCTGCCCGATTACTTTTCGGACAGCCCCTTTCGTTACGGCGTTAGCCGTTCAGTCGCTTACTTCGCGTGCTTCACCGCAGCCTGCGCGGCGGCCAGGCGGGCCACCGGCACGCGGAACGGCGAGCAGCTCACGTAGTTGTTGCCGATCAGGTGGCACCACTCGATCGAGTCCGGGTCGCCGCCGTGCTCGCCGCAGATGCCAACTTCGAGGCCGGGGCGGGTCTTGCGGCCCTGCTCGACGCAGATGTCCATCAGCGCGCCGACGCCCTCGCGGTCGATCACCTGGAACGGGTTCTTCGGCAGGATGCCGTCCTCGACGTACTTGAGCAGGAAGTTCCGCTCCGCGTCGTCGCGGCTGTAGCCGAAGGTCATCTGGGTGAGGTCGTTCGTGCCGAAGCTGTAGAACTCCGCCAGGTTCGCGATCTCGTAGGAGGTCACGCACGCGCGCGGGATCTCGATCATCGTGCCGAACTTGTAGTCGACCGAGGTGCCCTTCTCGCTCACGACCTGCTTGGCAATGCGCTCGAGCTTCGGCTGGATGACCTCCAGCTCGCGCACGGTGCCGGTCAGCGGGATCATTACCTCGACGTGCGGCTCGAACCCGCGCAGCTTGACGTCGCTTGCGGCTTCGAAGATCGCGCGCACCTGCATCTCGACGATCTCAGGCATGACGATGGAAAGGCGGATGCCGCGGAGGCCCATCATCGGGTTGGACTCGTGCATGCCGCGGATGGCAGCCAGCAGCGATTCCTTCTCGGCCAGGCCGGCGGTTTCGCCCTTGACGCGCATCTCGATGACCTCTTCAAGGAGCGCTTCCTCGTCGGGCATGAACTCGTGGAGCGGCGGGTCGATCAGGCGGATGATGACGGGCAGGCCGGTCATCGCCTCGAACAGGCCGTCGAAGTCCGCGCGCTGGTAGGGCAGCAGCTCGTTGAGGGCGGCCGTCCGCTCTTCGCTCGTGTCCGCGAGGATCATGCGCTGCACGATGGGCAGGCGCTCGGTCTCGAAGAACATGTGCTCGGTGCGGCAGAGGCCAATGCCCTGAGCGCCGAACTGGCGCGCGCGGCGGGCATCCGCCGGGTAGTCGGCGTTGGCCCACACCTGGAGGCCGCGGGTCGGGCTGTCGTTCTTGCCCGGCTTCCGCATCCCCTCGGTCGCAGCGATCTCGTCGGCCCAGCTCAGCAGGGTGATGAGGTCGGTCTGCTCTTCGAACTTCGGCGCGACGGTCGGGATCTGGCCGACAAAGGCCTCGCCGGTGCCGCCGTCCACGCTGATCCAGTCGCCTTCCTTAACCGTGACGCCGTCGGCGGTCATGATACGGCGCTCGAGGTCGATCTTGAGGCTGCCCGCGCCCACGATGCAGGGACGACCGAACTGGCGCGCAACCACGGCCGCGTGGCTGGTGGCGCCGCCTTCGGAGGTGAGGATGCCCTTCGCCGCGATCATGCCGTGGACGTCGTCCGGCTTAGTGAACGGGCGGACCATGACGACCGGCCCTTCCTTCGACTTCTCCTCAGCCAGGTCGGCGTCGAAGTACGCGCGGCCCACGGCGGCGCCGGGCGATGCGTTGACGCCCTTCGCCAGCAGCTTGCCTTCCTTCGCGGCCTGCTTCTTGGCGTTCATGTCGAACTGCGGATGCAGCAGGGAATTGACGTTGTCGGGGGTGACGCGGTTGATGGCTTCCTTCTTCGTGATCAGCCCTTCGTTCGCCATGTCCACCGCGATCTTGATCGCCGCGGCCGCGGTGCGCTTGCCGTTGCGGGTCTGGAGCATCCACAGCCGGCCGCGCTCGATGGTGAACTCGACATCCTGCATATTCTTGTAGTGCTTCTCAAGGATGTCGGTGATGCGCTTGAACTCGGCGTAAGCCTCGGGAAGGTCCTTCTCCATGACGGAGACCTTCTCGGGAGTGCGGATGCCGGCGACCACGTCTTCGCCCTGGGCATTGATCAGGTACTCGCCGTAGACTGCGTTCTCGCCGGTGCTCGGATTGCGGGTAAAGGCGACGCCCGTGCCCGAGGTGTTGCCCATGTTGCCGAAAACCATGGTCACGATGTTGACCGCGGTCCCCAGCGTCTCGGGGATGCCCTCATGCTTGCGGTAATCGACCGCGCGCTTGCCCATCCAGCTTCGGAAAACGGCCTCGGTCGCGAGGCGGAGTTGATCGTACGGGTCCTGGGGGAACTCGGCGCCGGTATGCCGCCGGACGATGGCCTTGTACTGGCTCGTCAGCTCTTTCAGGTCCTGGGTCTTCAGCTCGGTATCGAGTTTGACGCCGAGTTTTTCCTTCATGCCGTGCAGCGCGTGCTCGAAATCGGTGTCCGGGATATCCAGCACGACCTTGCCGAAGCCTTCGACCAGGCGGCGGTAGGCGTCCCAGGCGAAGCGTTCGTTGTCGGTCAGCTTCCCAAGGGTTTCCACCGTCACGTCGTTCAAACCGATGTTGAGGACGGTGTCCATCATGCCGGGCATCGACTCTTTGGAGCCCGAGCGGCAGGAGACCAACAGCGGATTATCCCCCGCGCCGAAGCCCTTGCCCGCAACCTTCTCGATCGCCTTCATTGCGGCGACTTCCTGTTCCCACATACCCTCGGGGAACTGGCGGCCGGACGCATAATATGCGTTGCAGGCCTCGGTCGTAACGGTGAAGCCCGGGGGGACGGGCAATCCGATGCGCGTCATCTCGAACAGGTTTGCGCCCTTGCCGCCCAGCAGCCCGCGCACGGCATCCCAGACGCCGCCGACTTGCTTCTCGGCCTCTTCGATTTCCGTGAACAGGTAGACCCACTTCTTCGACATCTGACTGGTGCCTCCTAAAAGATGCGTCATGTTGCGCGGGCGCGGTCCCCATCAGGATGCGCCGTTTCCGCGACACGACGAATTGTTTCTGATTCGGTGAGCGTAACTCGCGTTCTACCGCCCGAAGCATATGCTTCGGGCGGCGTTACGATTATAGATGAAGGGGAGTGATTGACCAAAACGCAGCGGGAAGCTGCGCGGGTGGGGTAATAGCGAGGGGGACGGGCGCGCCTGCCGCGCTAGTCGTTCCAGCGCTCGTCGTCCACGTCCTCTTCTTCCTCTTCCTCGTCTTCTTCGTCTTCGCTGTTCCAGCCGTCTTCGCCGAGCTCGTCGATTTCGAGTTCTTCGTCCTCGTCGTCTTCCCAGTTCAGGTCCTCGACATGGCTGGGCAGATCCAGGTCGTCGCCCGCTTCTTCCGGGATCTCCTCGTAAGTTGCGCAATAGCCTTCGCGATCGATGCGGATTTCCTCTGCGCCGCACACGCCATTATCCCAGTTGACGCAGTCTGCGAGCTTGCAGAAGACCTTAACGCTCATGAATTCCTCCTGGATGGCGACCGACCGGGATGGTGACAGAGGCGCCGAAGTGCGCGCATCGCCGCGCTTGCGCACGCACAGGCACGCGGGCGGGAGAATGCCACAAGTTGCGAAAGTGCGCAAATCGGCGTT
>JALOOB010000366.1 GCA_025454635.1 Anaerolineae bacterium | reverse complement strand
GGCCACGTGCATATGCCGTTCCAGCGGACGTGGCGCGACCGGCTGCTGGTCAACGTGTCGAGCGTCGGGCTGCCCATGGACGGGGATCACCGCGCGGTGTATGCGGTGCTGACATGGGGCGGCGCGGCCTGGCGCGCGGAGCACCGCCGCGTGGCTTATCACACGGCGATCGTGGTCCACGAGATGCGCACGGTAGGGCTGCCGCGCGGTAAGCACTTCGCCGAACGACTGATGGCCGCGACCTACAACGGCGTCGACTGAGGAGTATGCTCGAAGCTTTCGCCCCCTTCCATCCCCGGTTCGTGCATTTTCCGATCGCGCTCTGCCTGGTCGGCGCGGCGTTCATCGCACTGGGCGTGTGGCGCAAGCAGGAGCGGTGGACCGGCTACGGGCAAATCAGCCTGGTGTTGGGCTGGGTCGGCATCCTGGCCGCAGTCATCACCGGCCTGATCGATCAGACTTTTGCGCCGGACGACGCCGCGGTTGCCGCGCTGCTGAATCAACACATCACGGCGGGGATCGCCCTCGTGGTCGCGGTGGGGCTGGCGATCTACTGGCCCATCCGCAACAAGAAGCTGTGGCAGACCTCCGCAAAGTGGGGGTATCTCGCGCTGCTGGTCGCGATCGTCCTGCTGGTCATCGTCGAAGCGTGGCTCGGCGGCAAGTTGGTCTATCAATACGGAGTTGGGGTTCAGTAAGGGGAGCGATGCGATGGAACCGACGCAGTGGTACACGGGCACGGGCGACGACGGGTTCACCGGCGTGCTGGGGCGCGAACGCGTGCCGAAGTATGCGCTCCGGCCCGAAGCCTACGGGACGGTGGACGAGGCGTCGGCATTTCTCGGCATCGCCCGCGCGCACGCCCAGGTCGAGGGGGTCCGCGCCGCGCTGTTGACCATCCAACGCGACCTTTATGTAATGATGGCCGACCTCGCCACGCTGCCGGAGACCGCTACGCGCGAGCCCTGGCTGAAGGAAGAGCGGCTGGAGTGGCTGGAGGCGCAGACCGACGCGTTCGGCGCGCTGGTGGAGATGCCGAAAGCCTTCATCGTCGCCGGAGACAGCTACTCGAGCGCGTGCCTTGAAGTGTGCCGCACCGTCGCGCGCCGCGCGGAGCGATTGGTCGCGCGGCTGAGCCACGAGGGCGAGATGCGCAACGACACGCCGCTGAAATATCTCAACCGGCTGTCGTCGCTGCTGTTCGTGATGGGCCGCGTCGAGGACAAGGCCGCGGGAGTCGAGAAGTTTACGCTGGCGCGGGGCGACTGAGGAGGCAAGCATGGCACTGCTGGGCGCGCATATGTCTACGTCGGGCGGACTGAGCACCGCGTTCGATCGCGGCGCGCAGGTCGGCTGCGCAACGATGCAGATCTTCACGAAGAACCAGAACCGGTGGCAGCAGAAGCCGACGCCGCCCGAGGAGATCGAGCGGTGGAAGCAGAAGCAGGCCGCGACCGGCATCGCGCCCGTCGTCTCCCATGCGGCCTACCTGCTCAACCTCGGCACGCCAAACGCGGAGATCTGGGACAAGTCGGTCGAGGCGCTGGCGGACGAGCTAACGCGCGCCGAGGAACTCGGCTTGCTCGGCGTGGTGTTTCATCCCGGCGCGCACATGGGCGAGGGCGAAGAGGCGGGCATCGCGCGCATTGCGCAGGGCATCGACGCGGCCCACCGGCGCACGCCCGGCTTCAAGACGCTCACGCTGGTGGAGGGCACCGCGGGCCAGGGCAGCGCGCTCGGCTACCGGTTCGAGCACTTGCAGGCGTTCCTGCAGGGTGTGGCTGAGCCCGAGAGGCTCGCCTTTTGCCTCGACACGTGCCACTTGTTCGCCGCGGGCTACGACCTGCGGACGGAGCAGGCGTACGCGGACACGATGGGGCAGTTCGACGCGTTGTGCGGCATCGAGCGGCTGAAGTGTTTTCACTTCAACGACGCCAAGAAGCCGCTCGGCTCGCGGGTGGACCGGCACGACCATATCGGGACGGGCCAGCTCGGGCTGGACGCGTTCGGGTTCATCCTCAACGACCCGCGCCTCGCGTCCGTGCCAAAGATCCTCGAAACCGAGAAGAGCGACGACATGCACGAGGACATCACGAATCTTCAGGTGTTGCGGAGTCTGATTCGGTGATTCCCGGACCTGACAGGTTTCGGAAACCTGTCAGGTCTTTGTCGCTACCCCCGCCAGTTGCCCCGCGAGTTCCTCCGCCGACGTCACCGGCAAGTTGCACGCATAGTTCTTGCAGACATAGGCTGTCGCGCGACCGCCGCGCATCGGGCGGCCCTCCAGCAGCGGGACTACCTGCGCCGCTTCACTCTCCGGCGCAGCTGCGGCAAGCACGCTGTTGGGCATGAAGCGGCGGTAGACCTCGGCCAGGAGCGCGGCCATCTCCGCGCCCGCCGGCTCCCCGATCAGGGCGACTTCGTAGCCGGGATTGACGTGGAAGTCGAGCGCCGAAAGCAGGCGGCCGAACGCCAGCGGCTGCTCGGCCATGCCGTCGGCCATGAGGCCGAACGCTTCGAGCGCGCGCTCGACGTAGTGCGACCGGTCGAGCAGCTTCGCGAGGCGCAGGAGCAGGTCGGCCACGAGCGAGTTGCCCGCGGGAATGGCGCTGTCGACGAAATCCTTGCGCCGCGCCACGAGTTTTTCGTGGTCCTCGGCCGTCTGGTAGAAGCCGCCATACTGCCCATCATGGAATCGGTCAAGGATCGACTCGGCCAGGTCGATCGCGGCGGTCAGGTGGGACAGGTCGAACGTGACCTGGTAGAGCGCAAGCAAGCCCAACCCCACCGCCGCGTGATCTTCGAGATAACCGTTGAGGTGCGCGCGGCCGTCCTTGTAGGTGCGGAAGAGGCGAAGGGTCGCCGTGTCGGAGCTATCGCGCATCTTGGCCAGCAGGAATTCCGCGTTGCGCCGCGCGGCCTCGACATAGTCCGAGCGGCCGAAGATCGCGCCGGCCTCCGCAAAGGCGCGCAGCATCAACCCGTTCCACTCCGATAGCACCTTCTCGTCGCGCCCCGGATGGATGCGCGCCTCGCGCGCCTCGAAGAGCGCCGCGCGCCCGCGGCCGATCACCTCGCGCAGCCGGTCGGGTGTGATGCCCAGGTCACCGGCGACCACATCCAGCTCCCGCCGCACGTGGAGGATGTTCGCGCCCGGCCCACCTTCTCGCCAGTTGCCGCGCTGCGTCGCCCCGTAGTAACCGGCGAAGAGCCGGCCATCCTCCGCCCCAAGCAGGCCGTTGATCTCCTCCAGTGTCCACACAAAGAACTTGCCCTCTTTGCCCTCGCTGTCCGCGTCCTGGGTGGAGTAGAACGCGCCCTCCGGCGAGGTCATCTCGCGCAGGACATAGTCGAGCGTCTCCTCGACGATCTGCCGGAAGAACGGCTCTCCGGTCACCTGCCAGGCGTGGAGGTAGGTGAGCGCAAGCTGCGCGTTGTCGTATAGCATCTTCTCGAAATGCGGCGCAAGCCACTCGTCGTCCGTGCTGTACCGGTGAAACCCGCCGCCAAGCTGATCGTACATCCCCCCGCGCGCCATCTTCGTGAGCGTGAAGGTCACCGCGTCGAGCAGGGGCAGAGCATCCTGCGTCGTCACCGACGGTGACTCCGCGCCACCGGCGGCGCTCCGCTCAGGATGCCTTTTCTCGCCC
>JALOOB010000088.1 GCA_025454635.1 Anaerolineae bacterium | reverse complement strand
TACACGCTGCGGATCATGACGATCGTGGCGCTCATCTTCGTCCCCATCGTCCTGGCCTACCAGGCATGGAATTACTATGTGTTCCGGCATCGCGTGACGGGCAAAGGCAAGCTAACGTACTGAGCCTATTGATCCAGCCGCAGAGGTCGCGGAGGCTCAGAGGGAGTGAAGACGAGATGTTCTCGTCCGCCCCTCTGAGTGCTCTGCGACCTCTGTGACTTTAAGTCTTGCGTCATTCCCGCGACAATGCTATCATTGCCCTTGCTTATGACTAGACGCGCAGCGCGGGCTGGGATCCTGGCAGTGCTGCTCGCCCTGGCGACCACCGTCGCCGCCTGGGGCGCGCCCCCGCCGCCGGTCATTACGACCCCGACCCCACAGCCGACACCGACGCCGCGTCCCTTGACGCCGCACGAGCGCCTTGCCCGCACCCGCGAGAACGGGAGCGCGGGAGCTTTGGTGTTCCTGCCGTTCGTGGCGCAGGAGAATTTCGCGGACGTTAACCCTGCTTCCTTCAGCTACACCGTCCGGCCCGGCGATACGCTTTGGTCGCTCGCGCTCGACTTCGGTCGCGACCTCGACACCATGTCGTGCGCGACCACGCCGACCGGCGCGGACGCCGAGGCGCTCGCGCCTGGTCAGACGATCACCGTTCCCGCGCTGGCCGACCTCTGCTACACCGTCCGCCCCGGCGACACCCTGCGCGGCATCGCCGCCCGCCACAAGCTGACCGTCGACCAAATCGTCGCCGTCCCGTGGAACGGCTTCGTCTACCAGCCGTACCGCGTCACGCCCAAACAGCGCATCCTGCTGCCAGGCGTGCGCCCCGACGCCAAGCCGCGCGCGGACCGCACCGTCGTGAGTCGGCCGTCAGACCAGTGGGGCGGCACGCCGTATCAGGACTGGCCGTATGGTGACGGTAAGTTCATTTGGCCTGTGGAAGGCGGGTGGCTCTCGCAGGGCGCGCATCCGGGGCACACGGCGCTCGACATCGCGGTGCCGTTGGGGACGAACGTCGTTGCGGCCGACCGGGGCAAGGTGATCAGCGCTGGGTGGAATCCGACGGGGTACGGCTTCCGCGTCGTCATCGACCACGGCATCGACTATATCACGCTCTACGCGCACATGAGCGACATCTACGTGCAGCCGGGGGACATCGTGGGGAAGGGCCAGGTGCTCGGCCTCAGCGGCGCAAACGGCAATATCACCGGCCCGCACCTGCATTTCGAAGTGCGCGACTTCGGCCGCCTGATCGACCCGCTGAAGGTACTGCCTTAGCGTTAGGTAGCGTTTACCTCGCCCGCCACGACCTCATTGCGCGCCCCGCAGGAACTCTTGGGCAAAAACGAGGAACCCCGCAACGCTTCGTTCAGGGTGTCGCGACCGGCAACAAACATCGAAAAACGAGAACTACGAGTGGCAAGTACACCACGCGCAGTTACGCAACTCGTAAGCAGAATCAAGTAGTCATGCCGAGGAAGCAGCTACGAGTTTCCCCTTCTCCGTCAGCGCCAGCAGCGGCAAGCGATCCTCCGCGCCCGGCAGCTTGCACTGGCTCACCACCGCGCAGCCGCCGCAGCCCGTCGAGCAATCCCCGCCACCCAGCGCCTGCAAATACCCGCGCCGCGTCAGGTCCTCCGCCATCATCCCCACCATCGCCTCGCTCACGCCGAGCCGCTTCGCGAGGTCCGACGTCGAGCGGATGCCGCCGTAGGACAGCAGCCCCAGCAGCCGAATCGGCAGGCTCAACTCCCCGCTCACACGCCCACCCCGATCAGCCGCAAGCCCTGGTAGATCACCACGCCTGCGCCGAGCGAAATCGCAAGCAGCAGGCCGACGCTAATCCACATCCACTTCCAGTTAGTCTCCTGCTTGATCGTCGCGACCGTGGCGAGGCAGGGGATGAACAGCATCGCTGCGGCGAGGAACGCCACGCTCGCCGCCGGAACCATCACCGCCGAGACCTGCGTCGCCAGCGATGCGCCCGCTTCCGGTGCGCCGAACAGAACGCCGAGCGTCGCGATCGTATTCTCCTTGGCAAAGAAGCTCGACAGCAGCGCCACGATCATGCGCCAGTCGTCCAGCCCCATCAGCGCGCCCAACGGCTCCAACGCCTTGCCAAACATCGCGAGGATGCTCGTCTCCGGGTTGCCTCCGGGCAGGTTCGACAGCGCCCACACGACCGCAGAGGACAGCAGGATAAAGGTGCCGGCCTTCTTCAAGAAGGAAGAAGTGTTGTTCCAGACGTACAGGCCCACGGTGCGCAGGTTCGGCGCGTGATACAGGGGCAGTTCCATGATGAACGCGGTCTGCTCGCCCTTGAACGCCACCTTGTTGACCACGATCCCCGCGACGGCCAACACCACCAGGTTCAGAGCGACAAGGCCCAGCGTAACCAGCGCGGCTCTGCTGCCAAAGAACGCGGGCGTCAGGAAAGCCAGCACCGCCAGCCGCGCGGTGCATGGCACAAGCGGCGCTAGCAGGATGGTCAGGAAGCGCGCGCGACGCTCTTCGAGGATGCGCGCGCCCATCACCGCAGGCACGTTGCAGCCGAAGCCGAGAAACAGCGGCAGGAACGACTTGCCGTGCAGCCCCATCAGATGCATGAAGCGATCCATGACGTACGCGCCGCGGGCGAGATAACCTACGTCTTCCAGCGCGCCAAGCAGCGCAAAGAAGATCGCCAGGATGGGCAGGAACGTGAGCACGGTGCCCGCGCCGCCGATGAACCCGTCGATGACAAGCCCGGACACCCACGCCGGCGCGCCCGCCAGCAGCGTCGCAGCCAGCCCCGCCAGTCCGCCCAGGACGACCTCGGACAACCACTCAGCCAGCGGCGTCGCCACCGCATAGGTCAGCGCAAAGGCGAGCCCGAAAATGGCGAGGAGCAGGCCGAGGCCGAACACCGGGTGCGTCGCAACCCGGTCGATGCGGTCGGTCAGCGTGACCGCGCCCGCGCGCGGCTGCGTCACCGCGGCGCGCACCATCCGCCCGATCCATTCGTAGCGCCCGCCCGCAATATCGAGGTACGCGTCCTCGTGCTGCAGCAGAACCTTGTGGATCTCGTTCCACAACTCCGGCGCGACCGACCCCTTCACCTGGGCGGTGACCTCCGCGTCGCCTTCAAGCAGTTTCATCGCCGACCAGTCCGCCGCGTACCGGTCGCACGCGCACCCGCCCATCATCTCCACCAATTGTTCGAGCACCGGCTGATGCTCCGGGCGAATGACCGGGCGATTGGGCCGGAACGCGGCCGGATCATAGGCCAGCTTGAACGCCGCGGCGACCAGGTCGCGGATGCCCTCGTTACGCGCGGCGACGAGCGGCACGACCGGCACGCCCAGCGCGGCCTCAAGCACGTGCGGCTCGACGTGGATGCCGTGCTGCGCGGCCACGTCGCTCATGTTCAGGCCGATGACAAGTGGGGTGTCGAGGGCCAGCAGCTCCGCAACGAGGTACAGGCTGCGCTCCAGCGCGGCCGCGTTCACCACCGCAATCGCCACGTCAGGCCGTTGGCTGATGAGATAGTCCCGCGCGATGCGCTCTTCTTCCGAGTTGGCCGTGAGGCTGTATGTGCCGGGGAGGTCGACCAGGTTGGCCGCCGCGCCGTCAAACCGGAACGTGCCCGTCTTCTGCTCAACCGTCTTGCCCGGCCAGTTGCCGACGTGCTGGTTCAAGCCGGTCAGCATATTGAACACGGTCGACTTGCCGACGTTCGGTTGACCCACGAGCGCAAAGGTGAGCGCCTCGGGATGCGGCAGCGCGCCGGGTCCGGCATCATGGCAAGCCGGCTGGACGAGCCGAAGGTTCGGCCGCGGAAGGGGTCGCGTCGGAGTGACGGGCTGGCGGAGCGGTTGTGTCATCAGGCCTCGCTTGCGCGTACGAGAATGCGACTGGCTTCCGCGCGGCCCAGCGCCACCAGCGTCCCGCGCACCGAGACGACAATGGGCCCGCGGCCGTAATTCTGCCGCACCGTGATCGGCGCGCCAGCGGTGAAACCCAGGTTTGCCATGCGGCTGCAAAAATCATGCCCACCCGTCAGCGAGTGGACCAGCGCGGCCGCGCCTGCGGGCAAATCGGCAATGAGCTTGACTGCGCGCGGCTGGGGGGAGTCAATCATGGCGGCGCTCTCAATATTGCTAATCATTTGCAATAACGATACACCCGCCGCCGCCGCGCCGCTATGACGTACATCACATCGCGCAGGCAACTTCGGGTTGCCCCGCGCCTTGCGTTCGCGTGCTCGCCGAGGAGCCACGGCAGCCCCAGGGGGAGCATCCTGATCGGATGGGCGACCCCAAGGGTCGCACGCAGTCGAAGGAGGCGAACTATGGCCGCAAGATCAGTTTGCCCGCGCAACATCAGTTTGGCCGCGCAACATCAGTTTGCGCACACTTCCCGTCCTATGCGACAATGCGCAAAGCAATCCATCGCTACCGTCAAGCTCCACTCTCAGCCTGGAAGGAGTGCGTGATGCGCGTTGTGGCACTGATCCTGGCCGGAGGGGCCGGCACGCGCTTGGGCGTCCTGTCCGAGCAGCGCGCCAAACCCGCCGTCCCCTTCGCCGGCCGCTTTCGCATTATCGACTTCACCCTGTCTAACTGCGTGAACTCGGGCATCTACAACGTCGGCGTGCTGACCCAGTACATCCCGCGCTCGCTCAACGAGCACATCGGCATCGGCCGCCCGTGGGACCTCGACCGGTCACGCGGCGGCGTCCGCCTGATGCAGCCCTATCAAGGCAAGGTGCGCCAGCAGTGGTACGGCGGCACCGCCGACGCCGTGCTCCAAAACATCGACTACCTGCGCGAAGTCCGCGCCGACACCGTCCTCATCCTCTCGGGCGACCACATCTACAAGATGGACTACCGCAAGATGCTCGCCGCGCACGAGGAGCGCCACGCTGACCTCACGCTCGCCGTCATGAACGTCAAGCCCGACGAGACCTCGCGCTTCGGGATCGTCCTGACCGAGGACGACGGCCGGGTGAAGGGCTTCCTGGAGAAGCCGAAACAGGCGCCCAGCACACTGGCGAACATGGGCGTCTATGTCTTCAACGTCAACACGCTCATCGAGCGGATGTTGGCGCTCGCGCCCCAGCATGAAGACCTCGACTTCGGCAAGCACCTCATCCCCGGCATGGTCGAATCGCACCGCCTTTACACCTACCCCTTCGAAGGCTACTGGGTCGATGTGGGCACCGTCGACGCCTACTGGAGCACCAGTATGGAGTTGGTCACGGGCGCATCCGCGCTCGACCTGTACGACAAGGACTGGGTGATCCACACGCGGAGCGAGGAGCGCGCGCCTGCGAAGGTGGGGCCGCAGGGCGACGTCCAGCAGAGCATGATCTGCAACGGCTGCAACGTCCGCGGGCAGGTCATCCGCTCGATCCTCTCCCCCGGCGTCTACGTCTCGCCCGGCGCCATCGTGCGCGAGAGCGTTATCATGAACGACACCTTCATCGGCCCCGGCGCAGTCGTAGACCGCTGCATCATCGACAAAGGCGTGGTGGTGGGCGCAGGCACCCGGCTCGGCGATGGCGAAGATTATGACAAGCCAAACGAAAAGGAGCCGGGCAAGTTCTTCACCGGGCCAACCATTGTCGGCAAAAGCGCGCACATCCCCCCCAACATCACCGTCGGCCGCAACGTAGTGATCGAGGCCGACGTGGACGACGAGGCGTTCGACCGGTTCGAGGGCGTCGTGCCGACCGGCGCGACGGTGGAAGGAGGCGAGCGATGAGCGTCCTCGCGATGATCCTGGCCGGGGGCGAAGGGCCCGCGCTCACTGTGCTCACCGCCTTGCGCTCGGAAGCCGCTGTGCCCTTCGCGGGCAAATACCGCGTGATCGACTTCGCGCTCTCCAACTGCGTCAACTCCGGCATCTTCAACGTCGCGGTGCTGACGCAGTACCAGCCCCGCTCGCTCAACGAGCACATCGGCCTCGGCCGTCCGTGGGATCTCGACCGCACCGCAGGCGGCGTCCGCCTGCTCCAGCCGTACCAGAGCGCCAAAGGACATACCGGCGCGTGGCAGGAGGGCACCGCCGACGCGGTGCGCTTCAACCTCGAGATCATCCGCAACGTCGAGGAGGTGCTGCTGCTCCCCGGCGACCACATCTACAAGATGGATTACAACCCCATGCTGCGCTTCCACCGGGAGCGCAACGCCGACGTGACCATCGCCACCATCGCAGTCCCTGCCTACCAGGCGCATCGCTTTGGCATGGTCGGCGCGGACCAGGCGGGCCGGGTCATCGAGTACGCGGAGAAGCCCAAGCGCACCTACAACACCACCGCCAGCATGGGCATTTACGTGTTCAAGGCCGATGTGCTGCGCGACTGGCTGCTCGGCCGCGGGCGCAAGGACACCAACCTCGGCCGCGATTCGCTGCCCGCGCTCGTCAAAGAGGGCAATGTCTACGCGCACCGCTTCCGCGGCTACTGGGAGGATGCGGGCACCATCCAGGCTTACTACGAGGCCAACATGGCCCTGCTCGCGGAGACCCCTGCGCTCGACCTGTATGACGAAAACTGGGTGATCCACACCAAGAGCGAAGAGCGCGCCGGGGCCTTCCTCGGCCCGAACGCGCAGGTGGAGTCGAACCTGCTGTGCGACGGGTGCCAGATCGAAGGCACGGTGATCCGCTCGATTATCTCGCCCGGCGTGCGCGTGCGTGAGGGCGCGGTGGTGCGCGATTCAATCATCCTAACCGACGCGGAGATCTGCCCCGGCGCGGTGGTGGACCGCGCGATTCTGGATAAGCGCGTGCGGGTGGAGGAGGACGCCGTGGTCGGCCACGGCGACGACCGCACGCCCAACCGCGCGCAACCTGCCCGGCTTAACACCGGCCTGACAGTGATCGGCAAGGGCGCGGTCGTGCCACGCGGGGTGAAGCTGGGGCGAAACGTGCTCGTCAAGCACCACGCAACGGCAAAGGACTATTCCGAGAAGGAAGTGCCGAGCGGCGGCAGCGTGTAGCTGCGCGCCGGCGCAGGTTCTCTCCTTTCGGGCGAAGGAGAGAACCTGCGCCCCCTCTACCCCTCGAACTTCTCCCGCAGCTTCGCCGCGACCTGGTCCGCCTCATCTTCCTGATACCGCAGCAACCGCACGGGCGACAGGTACGGGATCAGCGCGCGCACCGGCATGTCGTAATCCGACTCGAACGTCACCCGCGTCCCGCCATCCTCGGCCTCGATGCGCCAGCGCATATCGCCATGCAGGTCGCCCGTCAGGTGCAGCGCGACATCGCCGCAGTCCCCCACCACCCGCTCCTCGACCTCGCCGCGACACATCACGCCCGCAGGCTTGTCCGCATACTTGAAGGCAATTGCGCCGACGTCGCAGACTCGCAGGTCGTCGATCTCGTCGCAGTCCGGCCACCACTCCAGCATGTTCGCCGGTTCTTGCAGGAAATCCCGCACCTCATCAACCGGCGCCCCTAGATGCAGACTTCGCAGTGCCCTTGCCATCTCCCACCTCCTAAAGGTGCTATCTCAATCGCTGCCCGCATTAAACTACCGACTCCGCCGCGATAACAGGTCATTTTCCGTTGCGCAAACCGTTACAAATAGTGCTACAATCGAATCTAGCCGCTTCCATCAACAGCCGCCAAGGGGTGTGGAGGTGACCGTGGACAGCGTGGCAGGTTCCTTCGGTCAGTGGTTGCGACGCCGGCGCCGCGCCTGCGATTTGACGCAGGAGGAGTTGGCCGCCGAAGTCGGCTGCGCCGTGGCGTCGCTCCGCAAGCTCGAATCCGACGAGCGCCGCCCGTCGAAAGAAATGGCGCAGCGCATCGCGGGCGCGCTCGGTGTGCCGCAGGCAGATTGGCCGCGTTTTGTGGCATTCGCCCGCGCGCTGCGCCCCGTCGGCTCGCCAGCAGAGCCCCCGCCCGCCAACGAACCCGCGCCACGCGACGCAATCGCCAACAATCTCCCCGCTCCCCTCACCAGCTTCGTCGGCCGCGAGCGCGAAATCCTCCGGGTCAGCCAGTTGCTTGCAGGAGTCCGCCTGCTCACCCTCACCGGCGCCGGGGGCTCCGGCAAGACGCGCCTTGCTCTGGAAGTCGGCAGGCAGCTTGCCGCGGGCGGCGCGCGCACCTTCCCCGACGGCGTCTGGTTGGTCGACCTGGCCCGCCTTGCCGACGCGAACCTCCTGCCGCAGGCGATTGCGGCCGGTCTCGGACTGCGCGACGAAGCCCAGCGGCCCCTTCTCGATCAACTCACCGAATATCTCCGTCCGCGCAGGCTGCTCCTGCTGCTCGACAACTGCGAGCACCTCATCGCCGCCTGCGCCGCGGCCGCCGATCGATTGCTACGCGCGGCCCCCGGTCTGACCATCCTTGCCACGAGCCGCGAACCGCTGGCAATCGACGGCGAAGTCACGTTCTACGTGCCCTCTCTGCAGACACCCGATCCGCTGCACCCTCCCCCGTTGGATGCGCTGCGCGGATACGAAGCCGTTCAGCTCTTCACCCAACGCGCCCGCGCGGTCAAGCCCGCGTTTGACGTGACCGCCGAAAACGCGCCTTCAGTCGCGGAAATCTGCGCGAGGCTGGACGGGATGCCGCTCGCCATTGAGCTGGCCGCCTCGCGGACCAAAGTCCTGCAAGTGGCCGAGATTCGCGCCCGCCTCGACGACTGCTTCCACCTGCTCACCGGCGGCAGCCGCGTCGCCCTCCCGCGCCACCAGACGCTGCGCGCCACAATCGAATGGAGCTACGCGCTGTTGGCCGACGCGGAAGCCGCCCTTCTCCGCCATCTGTCGGTCTTTGCCGGCGGCTGGACGCTCGACGCAGCCGAGTTCGTGTTCGCGCCGCATTTGGACGGGGTGGACGCGCCGCGCGTCGCCTTGCTGGACCTGCTCACGCGCCTCGTCGACAAGTCACTGGTGATCCCCGAATGGCGCGGGCAGCCGGGCCGCTACGGGATGCTCGAAACCCTCCGGCAGTTCGCGGTCGAGGAACTGGATCGGCACGGCGAAGCCACCGCCGCGCGTAGTCGCCACGCGCAATACTTCGTCCTGCTCGCGGAAGAAGCCGAGCCGAAGCTGATGAGCCGGGAGCAGCGCGCCTGGCAGGAGCGGCTCGAATATGAGCACAACAACATCCAGATCGCGTTGGATTGGTTGGTCTCGACTGAGGCCGCGGCGGAACGCGCGCAGCGCGGCGCGTGCCGGACCGAAGACGCGCTGCGCCTTGCCGGCGCGCTCTGGCGCTACTGGGAAGTGCGCGGCAACCTTGGCGAAGCCCACATCAGGTTGGAGCCCCTGCTGGCGTCGCCTGAGCCCGCGCTCAGTCCGGCGGTCCTCGCGCGAGCGCACCTGGGAGCCGGCGTTTGCTGTTTCATTCGCGGCATGTTTCCGCAAGCGACCGCGCACTACGGGGCCAGCGTCGACCTCTACCGCGCAGCCGGCGATGCGCGCGCTGTCACCCGCCCGCTGACCTATCTCGCCTGGATGGACACCTATCGCGGCGAATTCGCCCGCGCCCGGGCATATGGCGAAGAGGCGCTCGAAATCAGTCGTCAGGTGGGCGATTTGCAGGCCGAAGCCTGGGCGACGGCGCGCCTGGGCATCGTCTCTTTCTGGGCGGGGGATGCTCTCAAGGCCGTCCCGTTTCTCGAACGCGCGCTGGACCTCAGCCGCGAGTTGGGAGACGACCTCGGAACAGGTTGGTGGCTTCTGATGCTCGGACAGGCCACCTTCTATGCTGGCAACCCGAATCAGGCGAGCCGCCTTCTGGACGAGTGCATGGCGCGCACGCGGCAGTTGGGCGACCGCCGAGACTACGCCTACGCGCTGGAGACGAAGGCATTCATCGCCGTCGCGCAGGGTCAGGAAGCAGCAGCACTCCCCTTTGGCAGAGAGGCCCTCCTGGTATTTCGCGAACTCGGCGATGTCTTTGGTGCGGCCGGCGCTCTCTTAACCTATCTGCTGGCGCTCCGACTTTCGCACCCATTTCTAGCCATCCGGTTAGGAAGCGCAAGCTTTGCTGTCGGATCGGTCGGCGGATTCATCGCTCCTCTCGGGATGCTTGCGCAATGTGAGGAATGCCTGGCCGCGCTGCGCGCTGCCGTTGGCGATGAACCCTTCGCCACGGCCTGGCAGCAAGGCCAAGGACTGCCGCTGGACGCGGCGGTAGCCGAGGCGCTCGCGCTTGGCGCCTGATCGTGCGCCTGGAGTCGCTCAGACCAGGGCTTCCTCAGACCTCGCCCGCTGCCCCCCTGCGCAACTTATACCCTTCACAGCACGTCCATTTCATAGGTTGTAATTGCGCCCGCTTATCGGGCCACTTTGTTAGGGGATACTTCATCTCATGAACGATTCGTCACAAGATTGGGGCGCGCGGCCGAATCGGCCGCAGCAAGGCCCCCAACCGGAGGACGCGCCGCCGCCGAGCCAACCCGACGAGGACACTGATCGCGAGTTGCCTGCAGACGAGCTCCCGCCGCCGGAAGAAGATGTCGAGGTCGAGGATCGCGGGTCGACCGGAAGGACCTCCCTGCCGCGGCCCGAGGGTCCCGGCTTCTTCGGCCGGCTGCAACGGCCCGACATGTCCGCCCCTGGACAGCAAGACCCTGCGCAGCAGGAGCCGCCCGCCGCGCCTGCCTCTCGCCCGGCTCCGCCGCCGCAGCCGCCGACGCCTGCGCAGCAGGCGCCTTACCGGCAGCCCGCCCAGCAGCCGCCTGCGCAAACGCCGCGCGCCTATCAGCAGCCGCCGCCCCCGCAGTACGGCCAGCGTCCCGCCGCGCCACCGCCCACGCCTGCGCAGCAGGCGCCTTACCGGCCGCCTCAGCCGCCACCCGCGCCTGTCAGACAGGCGCCTGCCCAGCCGCCACCGCGTCGCGCATCGACGGCAAACCGGCCACCGCGCCGCCGCGCGGGGTGCGGATCGACCCTCCTGGTCCTGATCGCGGTCGCTGCGCTGCTCTTCGGCACGGTGATGATTGGCTACGCCAGCGTGGCGCGCGACCTGCCGCCCGCCGACGAGCTATCCGAACGCGCCAGCACCTTCGCATCGACCCTGGTTTACGACCGCAACGGGCAGATTCTTAACGAAATCGCGGACCCGAACTACGGCCGCCGCACCGC
>JALOOB010000365.1 GCA_025454635.1 Anaerolineae bacterium | reverse complement strand
GCATGTCAAAACGACGCCGCACCCGCATGATCGCGCTCCGGCGCTAGCTCGCCGGCCGCGTTCACGATCCTTTCCGGGAAATAGCACGCCGAGAGATGCTCCTCCCCGTCCACCGCCATCAGCGGCGGGCTTTGCTCCGCGCACTTCGCCTCCGCATAGCGGCAGCGCGGGTGGAACGCGCACCCCGGCGGGGGATTGCGCGGGCTGGGGATTTCGCCGGGAAGCAGGATGCGGCGTCGCGCGCTGCGCAGCGTCGGGTCGGGCTGAGCGATGGCCGAGATGAGCGCCTCGGTGTAGGGGTGGCGCGGGTTCGTGAAGATGTCGTCCGTGCGGCCGATCTCGACCACCTTGCCCAGGTACATGACCGCGACCCGATCCGCGATGAAGCCGATCACGTTCAGGTTGTGCGTGATGATGAGCATGGTCAGGTGAAGCTGCTCGCTCAGGTCCTTGAGCAGGTTCAACACGCCCGCAGCCACCGACACGTCGAGGCCGGCAGTCGGTTCGTCGGCGACAAGCAGTTCCGGCGCGAGCGCCAGCGCGCGCGCGATGCCGACGCGCCGCGCCTGTCCGCCGGATAGCTGGTGCGGGTACTTGTCCGCCGACTCGCTGGACAGGCCGACCGTTGCGAGCAACTCGTCGACCTTGTTCGGGCCGGCCGCGACGTTGTGGATGCGGAACGGCTCCTGCAGGATGCTCGACACCTTCATGCGCGGGCTGAGGCTGGAATACGGGTCCTGGAAGATCATCTGCATCCGCGCGCGCAGCGGCTGGAGCGCAGACTGCTTCATGCGCGTGATCTCCTGCCCGTCGATCACCAGCCGCCCGCCGGTTGGGTCAAGCAGCCGCAGGATGGTCCGACCCAACGTAGTTTTGCCAGAGCCCGACTCTCCCACGAGGGCCAGCGTCTCCCCGCGGCGGAGCGTGATGTCGACGCCGTCGACCGCGCGCACGCTCCCGCGCTTCGCCCGCGTGAGCTCGCCGAGAATCCCGACGTTGTCCACAAAGTGCTTTTCGAGCTTCTCCGTCTCGACGACGGCCCGCTGCGCGATCTCGGGCGGCAGCGCCGGGGTCACTGCCGCGGCGACCTCTGCGGTGAGGTGCAGTTCCGGCTCGTACTGGACGACCAGGATTTCGTCGGGGAAGTGGCACAGGACGGTCTGCGCGCCGGACTGGACCGCGGTCGGTTCGGTCGAGTGGCAGATCGCCTCCGCGTGGTGGCAGCGCGGCGCGAACTTGCATCCCGTCGGCAGGTCGCGCAGGCTCGGCACGCGGCCGGGGATCGTGACGAGTCGCGTGCGGCGGGCCGAGCGCGAAGGGTGCGAGCGGAGGAGCGCCTGCGTGTAGGGGTGCCTCGGGTTAGCGAACGTGGTGTAGACGTCGCCCGACTCGACAATACTGCCCGCGTACATCACCATGACCCGGTCGCACAACTGCGCGACCACGCCGAGGTCGTGCGTGATGTAGAGCACTGCGGTGCCCAGTTCCCGCCGCAGGTCGCTGATCAGGTCGACAATCTGCGCTTCGAGCGTGACGTCGAGCGCGGAGGTCGGCTCGTCCGCCACCAACAGCGCGGGCCGCGTCGCAAGGGCGATGGCGACCATGATGCGCTGCCGCATGCCGCCGGAGAACTGGTGCGGGTACTCCTTGATGCGCACTTCGGGATCGGGGATGCCGACGCGCTTGAGCATGGCGATCGCGAGGTCGCGCGGGTTCTGCCCGGCAGCGGTCGTCGGGTGCGCGCGGAGCGCGTCCAGCATCTGCGTCTCGACGCTGAAGAACGGGTTGAGGCTCGTCATCGGGTCCTGGAAGATCATCGAGATTTCCTTGCCCCGGACTTTGCGCATCTCCTCGTCGGTCAGCCTGGCGAGGTCGCGGCCCTGAAACATCATGCTGCCCGCCGCAATCTCGCCGTTCGGCGGCAGCAGGCGCATGACCGCCGCGGCCACCGTGCTCTTGCCGCACCCCGACTCGCCGACCACGCCGACGATTTCGCCGGGATGAACGTCGAAGTCGACGCCGCTGATCGCGGTCAGGATGCCGTCGCGCGTGTGGTACTTGATCGCCAGGTCGCGGACCTCAAAGAGGGGCGCTGTAACGCTCTGTGTCATCACGCCCTCCGCGTCCCCGACAGCTTCGGATCGAGCACGTCGCGCAGCGTCTCCGCGAACAGGGTGAAGCCGAGGGTCGTGATCGCCAGGGCCAGGCCCGCCCAGATGATGGGCCACGGCGAGTTGCGGACGAAGTCGAACCCGTCGGACAGGATCGCGCCCCAGGACGGCGTGGGCGGGCGCACGCCGAGGCCGAGGAACGAGAGGCCCGCCTCGAACGTGATGACCACGGGCAGGTCCATCGCGGCGAGGATGAGCAGCGGCGCGAGGACGTTCGGCAGGATGTGGGTGAAGAGGATGCGCGGGCTCGACGCGCCGAGCGAGCGCTCGGCCTCCACGTAGAGTTGGTTCTTGGCCGAGAAGACCTGCGCGCGCGTGATGCGCGCGTAGGCCGGGATCCACGCGATGCCGATGACGAGGATTTCGTTGACGAGCGACGGCCCAAGCAGCGCGAGGATCGCCATCGCGAGGATCACGCTGGGAAACGCCTGGATCGAATCGAGCAGCACGACGGTTCCGTCGTCGACAACCCCGCCGAGATACCCGCTCAACAGGCCGAGCAGCACGCCGCCGATCACCGAAATCATGACCGCAGGCACGGCGGTGATCAGCGCGATGCGCGCGCCGTAAATGATGCGGGAGAGCAGATCGCGGCCGAGTTGGTCGGTGCCGAGCAGGAAGTCCCGCGACGGCCCTTCGAGCAACCGCGTCAGATGCTGTTCGTCATAGGCGTATGGCGCGATCAGCGGAGCGAAGAGAACGAGGAACAAGAAGACGGCCACGATGACTGCGCCCAGCGCGCCCAGCGGTTGCTCCAACACCTGCCCGAGAACGGGGATGCGGTCGAGGGTGCGCTGCCATCGGCTCGTCGGGCGGACGACAAATTCCATCTAAATCAACCTCTCGACTTGCCGAGTTGAATGCGCGGATCGAGGTACGTGTAGCTGATGTCCGCAAGCAGATTAGCAAAGATGAAGAGGACCGCGACGACCAGCACGCCCGCGCGGACCACCGGGTAGTTGCGGGTGGAGATGGCGTTGTAGATCAGCGAGCCCATGCCCGGCCGGCTGAAGATGATCTCCACGAACACGGCGCCGCCCATCAGGTTGCCCAGGCCCACGCCCAGGACCGCGACGGTCGGGATCAGCGCACCCTTCAAGGCGTATTTGTACTGCACGACGTTCTTGCGGATTCCCGACGCCATCGCGGCCCGGATGTAGGTTTCGTTGAGGATTTCCAGCGTGCTCGAACGCACGAGCCGCGCCAGGTAGCCCACCCACCCGACGGCCAGCGCGATGGCCGGCAGGATCAGGTGCTGGATGTAGTCGACGGGATCTCCCGCCTTTCCCAGCCCCATCGCCGGCAGGACTCTTAGCTCCACCGCGAAGATCAACAGGAGGAACAAGCCGATCACGTAGGAGGGCAGCGTAATGAATGAAATGGAAATGATCGCCGTGACGCGGTCGAGCCAGGAATTCGGATGCGTGGCCGAGAAGACGCCGAGCGGCACGCCGATGAACACGGCCAGCGCGAGGCTGACC
>JALOOB010000087.1 GCA_025454635.1 Anaerolineae bacterium | reverse complement strand
AGGATGCGCCCCGCTAGATTGCTAACCCCTCTTTTCCTTCTTCGACTTCTTGTCCACCTTGCCGGCGCGCCGCGCGATCATCTCGATCTCGATCCGCGCGCCCCTCGGCAGCGCCGCCACCGCCACCGTCGTTCGCGCGGGATATGGCTGCTCGAACTGCCGCGCGTACGCCTCGTTCATCGCCGCGAAGTCGCCCATGTCCGTCAGGTACACATTCACCTTCACGACGTGTTCCGGCCCTAACCCCGCCGCGCCGAGCACGGCAAACAGGTTGCGGAAACACTGCGCCGCCTGCGCGCCGACGTCGCCCTCGACCAGTTGCCCCGTCGCTGGATCGACCGGCGTCTGCCCCGATCTGCAGTGTACCCGAAATCCGGCGAACGCGCAGAAGCCTGCCCCCGCGCCGGTCATTCAGCCCGACCGGCAGCCCGGGCAAGGAAGCCGGCCACCTCCCGCCAGCTCGCGTCGTTGCGTTCGCTCAGCGTGTGCCCTTCCCCGTCGTACACCCGCACCGCCGCCGGCCCGCCCCACGCCTCGGCCAGCCGCCAGGACATCTCCGCCGGAAAAACGTTGTCCTCGCCCCCGACGATCGCCAGCATCGACGCCTGGATGTTTGGCGCGCTCGCGATCGGAGTGAAGTACGGCTTCATCATCGACTGAAACGGCGCGTACAGCGGCGATGCGCCCGGTTGAACCAGTTTCAGGCTGTCATAGGGCGCAAAGAGCGCGACCGCGACGGTCGGCCGCGCCTCCGCCACGTGGACGGCCACGCCCGTCCCCAGGCTGTACCCGACCACCGCGACTTGGGTCGGGTCCACGTCCCCGCGCTGGACCAGCGTATCGTAAATCAGAAGCGCATCCCCGCGGGCATTGGCGGGAGTTGGCCGGCCCGTGCTGGCGCCAAAGCCCCGGTAGTTGACGAGCGCAACGGACCAGGGCGCCAGCATCCGAGCGTGCGCCACCGCGTCCGACGACTCCGAGCCGCTGCCCCCGAAGTAGATCACCAGCGGCTGATTTCCCGCCGCGCTCCCGCGCGCCAGCCAGCCCCGCAGCACCGCGCCGTCCGCGGTCGGAATCTCCAACGCTTCGAGGCCAGGGGCGTTGAGTTGCGCGGCCGCCACCTCGCTCAGGCCGCGGGGCTGGAAGAAGGCGTTCGTCCGGTCCGCGATCGCGTCCTGGCCGAACAAGACGATGGCGAACAGCAGCAAGTAGCCAAGCGCCACTGCGCCCGCCAGGCTCACCAGCACCCGCGCCGCTGCCCGCCCGAATGACCGGGGCGCGGCCTGTGCCACCAGGGTCAAGCTGAGGATGAACGCGATCAGAAAGGCGGCCACCACGACCAGGATTAGCGGCCCGGAGATAAATCTGCTGAGGGCAATCGCGAGGATGGCCAGGGCGCCGGCAATGATGCTCGCGGCCGGCAGCGCGAAGCGCGAAGACTGAGGTGCGGACATGGGGCCTCCGAACGCTCAAGTAAGGTCACCTTACCATACGCACAAGCCTTGGGCGGGTCGCGCGGCCCTTCGCGCGCAGGCGTCACGCAACTGCCCCGCGAAAGCGGCTCGTTAATGGAGGAAAAGCGGGGGAAAACGAGGGATAAAGAGGGATAAATGAGGGATAAATAGACGCCGCGACGCGGGACGGCATCCCGCGTCGCGGCGCTGGGGCCTTTCCTACTTCGCGAGCTCGCGGCGCAGCATCTTGCCGATCGCGCTCTTCGGCAGCGACGTCCGGAACTCGACGTACTTCGGCACCTTGTAGCCCGTCAGGCTCTGGCGGCAGAAATCCCGGATCTCCGACTCGGTCGCGGTCATACCCTCGCGCAGCACGACATACGCCTTGACCGCCTCGCCTGCGTGCGGATCGGGCACGCCCGCCACGCCCACTTCCTGCACGGCCGGGTGCGTCGCGATCACCTCTTCCACCTCGCGCGGCCACACCTGGAACCCGCTCGGCTTGATCACGTCCTTCTTGCGGTCCACAATGGTCAGGTAGCCGTCCTCGTCCAGGTAACCGAGGTCGCCCGTGTACAGCCAGCCGCCCTTGATCATGTCCGCCGTTTCCTGCGGCCGGTTCCAGTAGCCCACCATCAACTGCGGCGCGCGCACGGTGATCTCGCCGATCTCGCAGGGCGGCATCTCGCGCTCGCCCGTATCCGCGTCGACCACGCGCACCTCGACGTCCGTCACCGGCATGCCCACGAACCCCGGCTTGTACTGCCCCTCGACGGGGCTGATGACCGCGCCCATCATCGTCTCTGTGAGCGCGTAGCCCTCTACGATCCGACCGCCGGTCAGCGCCTCGAACCGCTGCTTTGTGTCCAGCATGAGGGGCGCCGCGCCCGAAATGCACAGCTTGATCGACGTCATATCGACCTGCTTGGCGACGACCTTCGGGTGGTTCATCAGCGCGTTGAAGAGGGTCGGCACGCCGGGCAGGAACGTCGGCTTCGTCTTTTGGATCGACGCAACCACATCGTCAAGGTCGCGCGGGTTCGGCACCAGGACCATCGCGCTGCGACCGAGCAGCGCGACCATCTGCACGCCCACCGCGGCGAAGACGTGGAACAATGGGAGGTTTGCCATGAACCGGTCGTCCCACTCGACCAGCGAGCTGGCGAACCACGCGCGAATCTGGAGGCCGGCGGCGACGAGCGACGCGTGCGTGGCCAGCGCGGCCTTCGAGATGCCCGTCGTGCCGCCGGTAAAGAGGATGAGGGCGTTGTCTTCCGGCGCAACAGGGACGTCCGGCGACTTCTTGCCCGCGTGCGCCTGGATCAATTCGGCAAACCACAGGTCGCCGTCGCGCAGCGAGACGCGATGCCCTTCTTTCTTTTCCTTGAGGAGCATGAAGGCGACCATCAACACCTTCGGCAGGTATTCGCGGATGTTTGTCGCAATGATCCGCTTGACGGCCGTCTTCTTCTGCGCAGCCTTGACCTTGTCATAGAACAAGGTCATGACGATGGCGACTTCCGCGCCGCATTCCTTGAGCGCGTGCTCGAGCTCCGGGCCGGTGTAGAGCGGATTGATGGACGCGACGATCCCGCCGGCTTTCCAAACGGCGAACTCCGCGATCACGTATTGCGGCGTGTTGGGCATGATGATGGCGACGCGATCGCCCTTCTTGACGCCGTTGGCGATAAGCGCGTGCGCGAGCGCGTCGCTCCGCCACATCAACTCGCCAAACGAGATGCGCTCGCCCTTGAAGATGAGCGCCGTGTGATCGGGACGCTTCTCGGTCGTCTCGCGTACGTGATCAAGCAGGGTAATGTGCGGATAGGGGTGCAGGGTTTCCGGCACCCCTGGGTCGTAGTGAGCCAGCCAGGGTTTAGGCGCCATCAGTCCTCCAGCAGAGACACGAGCAAAGGGCGGTTTTGTTCAAGGAAAGAGCAATAGTTGCGCAACTAATCATAAACGTTATCGCACGCGCAGTCCGTGAGCGCAGCCACAGTCCGTGACCGGCTCGCTCCGGCGCCCGGGTCGCATCGAAGCGACCGCGCTCCCCCTACCGCATGACGAGCGGAATCAGCGCGTCCGGCAGCCCGGTCTTTGCCAGCCAGTACACCAGCTTGTAGCCGAAGCCCGGCACAACGAGCGACTTGCCGCGGTCGTGCGCGGCCAGGGACTGCCCGACAACGTAGGCTGCGGGCATCCACATGAAGGTCGGGCCGCGGCGGTCCATCCGCACGCGCTCCTGCTCGTTGTGGAACTCGGTGACGACGAAGCCGGGACACAACGCCTGCACCGTCACGCCCTTGCGGCGCACCTCCGCGTCGACTGCCCGCGAGAAGCGCATGAGATAGGCTTTCGTCGCGCAGTAGTTGGCGTTGCCGGGCAGCGTCAGGAACGCGGCCAGCGACGCGACGTTAATGACCCCGCCGCGGCGGCGCTCGATCATCGCGGGCAGGGCCGCGCGCATCAGGCGCATCGGCGCGACCATGTGCACGTTGACCATGGCCTGCTGCCCGGCCAGCTCCGCGTGGGCAAACTTCTTGCCGATGCCGAAGCCGGCGTTGTTCACCAACAGGTCCACGTCGCCCTGCTGAAGCCGCGCCTCGACCGCAGCAATGCCCTGCTCCGCGCTCAGGTCCGCAACAACTGTTTCGTACTTCACCCCGTGGCGCCCGGCGAGTTCCTCGCCCAGCGCGGCCAGGCGGTCGCCGCGCCGCGCGCTCAGCGCCAGGTCATAACCGCGCGCGGCCAGTTGCCGCGCGAACTCCGCGCCGATCCCGCTCGACGCGCCGGTAATTAGTGCCAGGCCCATTTCTCCTGCCCCTCGCTCAAGCGCTCAACGGCGACTTGTGACAGTGCACGAGCTGCCAGCCTTGCGCGCGCCTGTGAAACACACGCGTCTCGTTGTGCGTCGTGTGGCGCACTTCGGTCGCGCTGATGTAGCGCATCATCAGGCTGTACGTGATGATCGCAACGTCCCCGTAAATCTGCGCCTTCGGCTGGAGCACCTCGTGCTCGATCTCGTACCGGCCTGTCGCGCGCCGGTCCTCCGCCGAGCGGAAGTTGGCCGCGGTTTCCCGCAGGTGAAAGCCGAGCCCGTCGATCCGCTGCGGGCTGATATACCACTCGTAGAAAGTAACGTCCTCGCCCGTCGTTTCGCGATAAGTTTCCAGGTCGCCGGCCCAAATGCTCTTGAGATGCCGGTCCAGCAATTCGAGCAGTTCTCCGTCCAACTTACCCTCCCCGGCTGATATAACTGTCTCGTATTATGATACCATGATGCGGGTCATTGCGTGACGCTTGTGATTCCCGGCATAATGGGGTAGACTAAGCGCAGGTTCGCTGCCGAGCCTCCGCCGGCTCGCACCCCTGCCAAGGAGAATGCCAGTCATGTCTTCCGCCCGCATCCTCGTCGTAGACGATGACCCCGATTTCGTCGAAATCATGCGCACGATCCTGGAATCGAATGATTACCAGGTGGTGACGGCCAGCAACGGCCAACAGGCCATGAGCCAGGTTAAGGCGGAGAGGCCCGACCTGATGATCCTCGACATCATGATGTCGACCGTGCTCGACGGGCTCGACGTCAGCGAGAAGCTGTCGCAGGACCCCGATGCGAAATTCATGCCCGTAATCATGGTGTCCTCGATCGCCGACACTCCGTACGCGCACGTCTTCCCGATGGAGCAACAGCCGCATATGGACGCGTGGCTGTCTAAGCCGGTCGATCCGAAGGCGCTGCTGAACAAGGTCGCCGAACTCCTGAACTAGTCAGATGCACTCCGGCCCATCACAGGCCGGCATTCCCAGGGGGCTATCTTGCTATGCAAGACGTGTCACCGCCGATGTCGCAGGCGCCGCGCCCCACACGCGTGAAGGTTGTCATCATCGATGACGACCCGGACTTTCGCGAGTTCATCCAGATCGTGCTCGAAGCGCACGGTTACGAGGTTCATGAGGCGCACGACGCCGCGGCAGGCCTTGCTCTCATGCGCGAGGTTCGCCCTGACCTGGTCCTGCTCGACGCGATGATGTCGTACGAGCTGGCCGGCGTCGGCGCAATTCGCGCGATCCGTTCCGATCCAGCATTAAAGACCACCCCTCTCATCCTGATTTCGGCCGTGCTCAGCGAGGACGAAGATCGCTTCCTCCCCCAGGACGAGCGCAGCATGGTCGACCTCTTTCTCTCTAAACCGATCAGCCCGGACGAGCTACTGGCCGCCGTGGCCGGCATTACCACCTCCTGACCCGCATTCGGGCGCGGAGGTCCCGTCTCGTAGAGAGGAGTCCGCATGAACGGAGAGGCTGTTCAAACCAAACCGGTCGGGAACGCCATAGGCGCCGCTATCGTCGATCCGGCCAAGCAGTCCATTCTGCTCGCTGCCTTGTACATCGCCCAGGAACAGCAGGGCTATCTCACGCGCGAAGCCGTTGAGCGGGTCGCAAAGCGGCTCGGGTTGCGGCCGGGCGAAGTTTACAGCACCGCCAGCTTCTACACGCTGTTCCGCACGGAACCGGTGGGGCGATACGTGATCCAGGTGTGCGACGGATTGTCGTGCTACCTGTGCGACGGAGCCGGGCGAATCGCGGGCTACGTGGGGAAGAAGTTGAACCTGGCGCCGGGCGAGACATCAGAGGACGGACGCTTCACGCTTGAAATGGTGCAGTGCCTTGCCTCGTGCGGCACGGCGCCGGCTATGCGGGTGAACGACCAGCTATACGAAAACCTGACGCCCGCCGGTATCGACGCGATCCTCGAACGTCTCATGGGGGAGGTGTAAGATGCTCACGCGTGACGTGGTCACGGCATGGACGCCCATCCTCCTCTCGCGCGTCGGCGAGCCAAACTCCGAGAAAATCGGCGCCTATCTGCGGACCGGCGGCTATGAAGGGCTGCGCAAAGCGTTAACCATGACGCCCGACGAGATCATCGCCGAGGTCAAGGCTTCAGGATTGCGCGGCCGCGGCGGCGCCGGCTTCCCGACGGGAACGAAGTGGGGCTTTATCCCAAAGGACGCGCCGGTCAAGTACCTCGCCGTCAATACGGACGAAGGCGAACCGGGCACTTTCAAAGACCGGCTGATCGTCGAGCGTGATCCGCACTCGATTCTCGAAGGCGTCATAATCGCGGCCTATGCGATCGGTGCGCACCGGGCCTTCGTCTATATCCGCGGGGAGTTTTTCCTCGGCGTGAAGCGGTGGATCAAGGCGATTTCCGACGCGTACGGCCACGGCTTCCTCGGCAAGAACATCCTCGGCAGCGGCTTCGATCTCGACGTGTCGGTGCATCGCGGCGCGGGCGCCTACATCTGCGGCGAAGAGACCGCCATGATCGAATCGCTCGAAGGCGGCCGCGGTGAGCCGCGCCAGAAGCCACCGTACCCGGCGCAGAAGGGGCTCTGGCAGCAGCCGACGCTCGTGCAAAACGTCGAAACGCTGGCCAACATTCCGCACATCATCCGCTGTGGCGCGGATTGGTATTCCACCATCGGCACGCCGCAGAGCAAGGGCCCCAAGATCTTCTGCGTGAGCGGGCACGTCAACCGGCCGGGCAACTACGAACTGCCGCTCGGCGTGACGCTGCGCGAGATCATCGAGGAGCACGCGGGCGGCGTAAGGATGGGACGCAAGGTGAAGGCGGTGATCCCAGGCGGCGCCTCGACCCCGATTCTTACCGCCGACCAACTCGACGTGCCGATGGCCTTCGAGACGCTCCAGGCCGCCGGCTCCGCGCTCGGCACCGGCGCGGTCATCGTCATGGACGAGACGACCGACATGGTCGAGGTGGTGCGCCGGACCGCGGGCTTCTTCGTCCACGAGTCCTGCGGCGGCTGCACGCCATGCCGCATCGGCGGTAAGCGTCTGCTCGAAACGCTCAACGCGGTCGCAGATGGCCGCGGGACGAACAAGGACCTGCTGAAGCTGGAAGAGCTGACGGCCGGAATCACCGGCATCACGTTCTGCCCGATGGGCACGGGAATGTGCGAGCCGGTCAGTTCCGGGCTCGCGCGTTTCCGCAGCGAGTTCGAGGCGCGCGTCGCGTAATGCGGACCTGACAGGTAACCGCCTCAACGAAGTTGAGGGTGACTGTGTCCGCGGTTCAAATCGGTCAGGCTCTAACGGGAGAGTACCAGATGCCCAAGGCTAAGATTCTTGTAGTTGACGACGACCCCGACTTCGTGGAATATATGCGCACTGTCTTGGAGAGCAGCGACTACCGGGTGGTCAGCGCCGGGAACAGCGAACAGGGGATGTTGGCGCTGACGCGCGAGAAGCCGGACCTGGTCGTGCTGGACGTGATTATGTCGTCCGTGCTGGACGGCCTGAGCATGAGCCAGCGCATGGCCGAGGACCCGGACCTCAAGCACGTGCCCGTTGTGATGGTGACGTCGATCGCCAACACCGACTACCTGGCGCTCTTCCCGACAGACGAGAGCATCCACATCGACGCGTTCCTGACCAAGCCAATCGCCCCGGCCGAGCTGCTGCGGCAGGTCGACCGGTTGGTGGCGGCCGTGGCGTGATTTTTTGCCACAGAGGACGCAGAGAACGCAGAGCAGATTCGTCCTCTGTTTCCTCTGTGTCCTCTGTGGCAAAGGTAAGGTAAGATGACCGAGAAGATCAAAGTCGGCGGGGTAATCCAGAACGATCAACTCGCCAGCATCAGCGTGCTGGCGATGAAGGACCGGCCGGGGATCGCGGCAGCAGTGCTCGACGCGCTGGGCGAACGCAACCTCAACGTGCAGTTCGTGGTGCAGGTGATCGACCACGAGGAGCACGATCAGATGGTTCTGTGCATCGATCGCGCTGACCTGGCGAGTTGTCTGGCAGCTCTTGATGGGCTGCGGCCCAACGTGCAGCCGGCAGCCGTCGTGCCGAGGCCCGAGGTCGCGGCCATTGCGATCTTTGGGCCCGACTTCCGCGAGCGACCCGGCATCGCCGGGCGGATGTTCCGCGCGCTGGCCGCGCATGGGATTAACATCCTCGCCATTAGCACGTCGATCTCCACGGTCAACTGCATCATCGCGCTTTCGGATCTGAAGGAGGCGTACGCGGCGATCTGCGAGCAGTTTGATCTGCCCTGATCTGCCGCGACGCTGAATGATGACGAGCATCCCCGCGTTACCCCCCGGTACGGGCAAAGGCGCCCGGCTTCGCTGGCTGGCCACCGCGCGTCTGCCGGCAATCGCCGGGGCAGCCCTGCTGGCGCTGCTCAGCGCGCGTGTTTCGCCCGGTCTGGCGCTGCTTCCGGTTCTGATCACGCTCACCGCGCTGGCTGCGTTCAGCTTGGGCGCCATCTACTACATCAACACGCGCGGCGCAGCCGGCCTCTCCCCAGGCGCTCACACCCGCATCGCGGCGCTGCAGGTCATTGCGGACATCGTTGCGCTGACCCTCGTCATTCACTTTTCCGGTGGCGCAGAAAACCCCTTCTTCCCGCTGTACGCGTTCCCGGTCATCGTCGCTGCCGTCATGCTCGGTCGCGCGGCTGCGCTCGGTGCGGCAGGGCTGGCCACCCTCTTGTATGCTGCGATGGTCTTTGCGGAGTGGCGCGGCGCTCTGCCGCATTACACCGTCATGCCGTCCGCGGCCATCGCCGCGCAAAGCCTTGGCTATGTTATCGCGCAGGCAGTGGCCGTTGCGGTCACCGCGTTTCTCGCCGCTGAGGGCACAAGCATGCTGGTCGGGGTGCTCAAGACGCGCGCCCGCGAGCTCGAGGAGAACCAGCAACGCTCCGAAGAACGCGCGAGCGAGATGCGCCACTTGAACGATCAACTGCGCGACGCCAACAAAGAACTGAGCCACCAGCGCGCGCATCTCGACGCAGCCTACGCCGAGTTGATGATTGCGCATGAACGGCTGCAGGTGCGCTCCAGCCACATGAGCGAGCTGAACGAGCAACTGCGGCTTGCCAACGCCGAGTGCAAAGCGCGGCGCGAGGAATCGGCCCAGGTCAACGAGAAGCTGCGCGAGGCGCTCGGCCGGCTCGAGACGCGCAGCGCGCACATGAGCGAGCTGAACGACCTGCTGCGCGAGGCGAACGCGGAGTGCCGCGCGCGGCGCGACGAGTTGGAGCGGCTGAACGGCGACTTGGCGCTGGCAAACCGCAAGCTGCGCGAGCTGGAGGACGTCCGCGCGCAGTTCACCCTGCTCACCACCCACGAGTTGCGCGCCCCCGTGGCCGCGATTCAGAGTTACCTCAAGCTGATCCTCGAAGGCTACGTGCCGCAGGCCAAAGTGCGCGAGACGCTGGAGAAGGCGGAGCGTCGCGCGATGGAGCAACTCGCGCTGATTGCCGATCTGCTCGAACTGGGCCGCATCGGTTCGGCGGACGCGCGCGGCCTGGTGCAACCGGTCCGGATCGAACAGTCGCTGGCAGAGCAGGTGGAGTTCCTGTCCGGCAACGCGCGGGAGCGGGGCATCACCGTCGAGATGCGTGTCGGGGAGAACCTGCCGGCTGTTCTCGCGAACCCAGACCAGATCAAGAGCCTGTGGAATAACCTCGTCAGCAACGCCATCAAGTACAACCGGGAAGGCGGACGCGTCAACATAACCCTCGTGCGCGAGGGCGACCGCCTCATCGCAAGCGTGCAGGATACCGGCATCGGCATCCCGCCCGAGGCGATGGCCCGGCTCTTCTCCGAGTTCTTCCGGGCTGACAATGCCAAGGCGCTCTCGCGCATGGGCACCGGGCTCGGCCTGTCCATCGTGAAGGAGATCGTGGAGCGCGCCGGCGGCCAGATCACCGTAGAGTCGGAGTTGGAGGTGGGCACCACGTTCCACTTCTGGCTGCCGGTCTACATCGCGTCAGCGGCTGCCGAACCGGCGCAGGCAGCCGCCGCCTAAACACCTCTTCGCCCCTCCCATCCGCTTGCAATAGTCACCCTCTTATCGTACTATAGTTGCGCATTCTTAGTGCTCAGGGTGGAGCGCGCATATCGCTCCGCGTCGGCTGCCAGCATAGTATAGCCTGTCGCGCGGACTGCATCCGCGGGCAAGGAGGAGGCAGGGCGATGAACAAAATCCGCGATCTGTTGCGGTACAAGCCGCAGAGCGTCTGGACGATCCGGCCGGACGCGACCGTCTACGAAGCGCTGGAGCTGATGGCCGAGAAGAACATCGGCGCAGTTCCGGTCATCGAGAATGATGCGCTGATCGGTATATTCTCGGAGCGCGATTACGCGCGCAAGTGCATCCTCATGGGCCGGCACTCCAAAGAGACGCTCGTCTCCGAGTTGATGAGTTCCCCCGTCGTCACCATCGACTCTGACTTCACCATCGAACAGTGCCTCGCCTTGATGACCGAGCGCCAATTTCGTCACCTGCCGGTGATTGAAGGCGATACCCTGACGGGCATCGTCAGCATTGGCGACATCGGGAAGTGGGTCATCTCCGAGCAGCGGAGCATGATTCGCGATCTGGAAGGGTTTATTACAGGCAACAACTACGGCCACTGACGGCGAAGCGCGTCGGGCTCTTACGCTGGGGGCCAAGGCTCAACCCTGCGCGGTCAGGCCCTCGGCGCTTCTTGCTGCCCGCGGCCGGTGCGGGCACACAGGGACTCGCCGCTTCTGATGATATAATCGCCGCATGCACGAACTGCCGATTACGGAAGGCATTCTCAAGATCGCGACCGAGGCCGCAGGCGGGCGCAAAATCACCACCATCCATCTTGTCGTGGGCGAGTTAAGCAGCATCGTTGACGATTCGGTGCAGTTCTATTTCGACATGCTTAGCAAAGGGACGCTGGCCGAGGGCGCGACGCTGGACTTTCAACGACTGCCCGCTACGGTGATGTGTTGGGATTGCGGGAAGAGCTTCGAGGTCCGCGCGCCGCTGCCGCCTGCCTGCCAGCATTGCGGATCGACGAAGCTGCAGGTGACCGGCGGGCGCGAGCTGCGCGTAGATTCGATCGAGGTGAGCGACGATGGCGGAGATTAGCGTTCAGAAGCGCATCCTGAGCGCCAACGATGAGGTGGCGGCGGAGAACCGGGCGCGCCTGGGAGAATTTGCCATTCTGGCGGTGAACGTCATGGCTTCTCCGGGCGCAGGCAAAACAAGCGTCATCCTGGCGACCGCCGCCCGCCTGCCGCAGGACGTTCGCCCTGCCGTAATCGAGGGCGACCTGGCTTCGAGCATTGACACCGAAAAGATGCTGGCCGCGGGCATTCCCGCGACGCAGATCAACACGGGCGGCAACTGCCACCTCGACGCGCCGATGATCCGCGCGGCCTTGCCTACGCTGCCACTTGACGAAGTCGACCTCCTGTTCATCGAAAACGTCGGCAATCTCGTCTGCCCCGCCGAGTTTGACCTCGGCGCGGAGCGCGCGGTCGTCATTGCCAGCGTACCGGAAGGGCACGACAAACCTTACAAATACCCCGGCATGTTCGCGGCGGCAGATGCCGTGGTTCTGAACAAGTCAGACCTGGCCGCATACTTCGATTTCGACGTGGACTACTTCCGCCGTGGCGTGGCTATGGTCAATCCCGATGCGCCTGTCTTCGTCCTTTCCTGCCGCACCGGAGAGGGGCTGGAAGACTGGCTGGCGT
>JALOOB010000086.1 GCA_025454635.1 Anaerolineae bacterium | reverse complement strand
AGCCTGCTGCGCACCGCGCTCACGCACCGCTCTTATCTGAACGAACACGGCGATGTGGACTGGGAAGACAACGAGCGGTTGGAGTACCTCGGCGACGCGGTGCTGGACTTTTTGCTCGCGGATTACCTCTTCGAGAAGTTCCCGAACGCGCCGGAGGGTGAGTTAACCGCGCTGCGCGCCGCGCTCGTGCGTCGCGAAACGCTGTCGCGGCTGGCATCCCGTCTTGACATCGGCAACGCGCTCCTGATGGGGCACGGCGAGGTGGAGACCGGCGGCCGCGGCCGTCCAGCGACGCTCTGCGCCGCGTTCGAGGCCGTAGTCGGCGCGTTGTACCTAGACAAGGATCTCACCGCGGTGGCTGAGTTCGTGCTGCCCATGATGCAGGAAGAACTCGGCGGCGCGCGCGTCGAGGTGACCGACAAGGACCCGAAGAGCCGGCTGCAGGAACTGGCGCAGGCTGCGCTCGGCGTGACGCCCCGCTACCGCACTGTCTCAGCCGAAGGCCCCGACCACGCGAAGGTGTTCCACGTCGAGGTGTCTATCGGCGACACGGTCTACGGCGAGGGCGAGGGGCCGAGCAAGCAGCTCGCCGCGCAAAGTGCCGCGGTCGACGCGCTCGCCCGCGAGGACGAATGGAACTCCTCCGCCAAATGAAGAACTGAGCCTGATTATAACGTTTTGCCACAGAGAGCTCAGAGGCGTTTGATGAGGCACTGAGAGGCGGTGCTCCGCTCCGACCGCCTCTGTTTCCTCTGCGTTCTCTGTGGCAAAGGCTTTTCAACATCCCGCAGCATTCTTGCGGATGCGCTTACGCCTCGCCCGACAGCCCCAGCAGCTCCCGCAATCGCGGCAGTTGTCTGGCCATCCCGCGACTCACCGGCCGCGGGCCGTTGATCGCCACCTCCAGCCCGCGCTCCGCCACCCGCAACGCAGCGTCAGGTCGGCCCAGCAGGCGCGCCCGTCCCGCTGCGTCGGCCAACCCCGCGCGGTCCTTGTCGAGCCAGTGGAAAACCTGGACGAGCGCCTCGGTCGCGTCGTTGACGAGCATCCCCGCGCCGCCCTTCACGACGTAGTCCGCGTTGCCCGTCTCCTGCCCCGGGATCGCCTCCGCGAGCAGCAAGGGCAGCCCCGCGGCCAGCGACTCGGACACGATCAGTCCGCCCGCCTTGCACACGATGAAGTCCGCGGCCTGCATCATCTCGGGCATATTGTCGATGTAACCGTAGACGTGCGCCGGCACGTGCCACTCGGCCCGCTCAAACCGCTTCCGCAATTCTTCGTCGCCGCCCGTCACGATCGCCAGTTCCAGCGGCAGACCCGAATGGTTGAGGATCCGGGCCACCGGCTCCAGCTTCTTCACCCGCTTGCTGCCCGTGAAAAGCGCAACCGTCCGGTCGTTGCTCCAGCCCAGTCTCGCGCGCAGCGCGGCCCGGTCCACCTGCTCCCCGAGCTGCGGGTTCACCGGCAGTCCCGCGATCTCCACCCGATCCGGCGCGACGCCGCTCTCCAGCGCCTTGTCCGCCACCATCTGCGTCGGCACGAGGCAGTATTCCGCGCTCTCGTGGAACCACAGCCGGTGCACTGTGACGAGGTCGGTGACCACGGTGAGAAAGGGCCGCCCGTGCCGGGAGAGGCCGCGCAGCGCAGCGAGCGACGCCTGGTAGAGCGGATACGTCGTGATGACCGCGTCCGGCTCCTGCGCGGCCAGTATGTCGCGCAGCACCGTGTACAGCATGAGCGTGAGCGCTTGCTCCGCGATGCCCGCGGGCACCGCGCCGTCCGATGCCTCGTAGCCCACCCGGTACAGGTCGGGCGACTGCTGAATCATGCGGTCGTAGTCGTCCTGCGCGGACACCAGCAGCGCCGGCGCCTTCGGGTGGTCCAGCGGGTTCACAATGCTTACCGCGCAGCGGTCGCCGTAGCGGACGCGGAAGCCCTCGGCGATCGCGCGCGCCGCGGCCTTGTGCCCGAAGCCGGCGTCCGCCGAGAGAATGAGGATCTTACGCTGCCGGTCGTCGGTGTCAGATGGATTTTTCATAGATCCGATGCCGCTTGTAGATTTTTCCGCCCATGTTCTCTGCGTCGTTGACGGTGAGCACGTGCTCTTCCATCTGCACGATGTCAGCGTGCTCGAAGCCGCCGCTGCGCATTGTGCGCTCCATCTCGACGTAGAGGATCGCATTCACGCCCAGTCCCCGATACGGCGCGAGGATGCCCGCGCCGTTCAGGTTGATCCACTTCGTGCGCTTCATATCGCGCAACAGGTGGAACCACCCCACCGGCCAGATCCGTCCGTTCGCCCGGCGGATGCCCTCCGATATGTCTGGAAAGCCGAACAGGAAGCCCGCGATCACGTCGCCCTTCATCACCAGCTTGATCAGCTTCGGGTCCGCGATTTGGAGCAGCCGGTCGCCCACCACCTTCGCCTCGGCTTGGGTCACCGGGTTGAACTCCCAGTTGTCGACGAAGGCTTGGTTGTACGTCTCGATGATCCGCGGAATCCAGGCAACCAGTTCCTTCTTACCTGAAAACGTCTTGATGGAAAAGCCGCGGCGCTCCATCATCTTGTCCGCGATCTGGTGCGCGCGTTCGGGCAACCCCGCGTTGCCGGGCAGGTACGCGGAGAGGAAGTCGCGCTGACCCACATAACCCGCGGCCTCGATCAGCTTGCCGTAATACGCGTGGTTGTACGGGATGCCGACGGCCGGGTGATGCTCGAAGCCTTCGACGAGCACACCGATCCCGTCGCCCTGCAAGAAGCCCTTTGCGCCGACGATCTTGTTCAGCCCCCGTTCCTTTGCCCACCCTTCGATTGCGCCAAAGAGCGCCGCGGCCGCCTCTGCGTCGTCAAACGCGTCGAACAGGTAGAAGAAGGCCGTCTTGCTGCCCCAGTGCTCGTTATAGTGGCGGTTGTCGAGGACCGCGATGCGGCCGACGTCGCGGCCATCGCGGACCGCAAGGAAGAAGTCCGCAGTGGAATGCTGATAAAACGGGTAGCGCCGCCGGTCGAGCATGAGCTTCGTGTCGTCCACCAGCGGCGGCACCCACTGCGGCGTAGCTTCATAGATCGGCCACGGCAGGGCCACAAAGCGGCCGACGTCGCGGCGCGATGAAGTGTCGATTTTGACGATAGAGAGTGACATGGTGCGTCTCAGGCCGGGGTGAAGAAGCCGAACGCGAGCGCGCCCGGTCCGGCGTGTGTGATGATTGCAGGCACCAGGTCCATGACCGGCACCTCGCTTGTCCCCAGCGCGCCGCGGAGGTCCGCCGCGATCTCCTCCGCCTCCGCGCGCGCGTCTGCGTGCATGACCGTGATGCGCGCCTCCGGCCCGCGCGCGGACTCCGCCATGATGAGTTCCTTGATGCGCGCGAGCGCCTTTTTCCTCGTGCGCTCCTTCTCGAACTGGTCGACGCGGCCCTCCCGGAAGGTGAGGATGGGCTTGATCTGGAGCACCGTGCCGACCAGCGCGGACGCGCCTCCGATGCGCCCACCGCGGCGCAGGAATTCGAGCGTGTCGACGAGGAAATAGATGCGCGCTCGCGGCATGAGGCTGCGCGCAAGCGCCTCCACCTCGTCCGCGCTCGCGCCCTTCTTCGCCAGCGCGTCCGCCTCCAGCACGATGCTCGCCAGCGGCCCGGCAATGGTGCGGGTATCGATGATGCGAATGTCCGCGCCGGGGAAGTCCTGCTGCGCGATCTCCGCGGAGCGCACGGTGCCGCTCACGTCGGCGGACGGGTGGATGCACACCATACTTTCGCCCGCGTCCTGGAACCGCTTAAACACCTCGATGAAGTCGCCGGGATAGGGCGCGGCCGTCTTGGGCAGGTCTTTGCCTGCGCGCAGCTTCGCCATAAAGCCGGCTGCATCGATGTCGACGCCCTCGCGAAAAGAGTCGGCGCCGAAGTTGATGACCTGGGGGATCATGGGAATGTCGAGTCTGCGATAGACATCGGGGGGAAGCCCGCAAGTGGTGTCCGCGACGACACGGGTCATAAATGCCTCCTGATAATGATGGCAATCCGCGACGTCGCTATTTTACCATGAATTAACTCTCACTCCCCCTCGACCGTCGCAAGGGGGAGCGAGGGAAGCGGTTTACTGCGACCGCCAGAGGAGGTATTGTTCTGAGTTGTAATCGAACCGGCAGCTTGCGCCCGCGCAGCCGGCGCGAAACTCCACCTGCTGCCCTGGGCGCAGCGGCCAATGCAACGGCACAGTCTCGCCGAGGTTGATCGCCACCTGCGACACGCCCACCGTGACGTTCGCCTGGTTGAACGCCGGCATGCCCGCCCAAAGCACGCGGAGTGCGTCGATCGTCACGTTGTAGCCGGGCTGATCGCCTTGCTCCACGGGATCGACGTCGTTAACCCGCGTGACCGCGTTAACGATGCCCTGCGCGATGACTTCGTCCGGGTTCAGGATCGGTTCGCCCGCGTTGAGGATTATTTCCAGGACGGTCGCGTCACCCGACGTATCGGTGATCTCCAGCGTGTACCACTGCTGCCCGGTCGGGCACGCTTGCTGCGAGCCCACCCCATTCACACCCTGCCCGTCAAGATACACCTCCCGCGCGCTCGGAATGTTCCAGCGCAAGGTGGTGCACGCGTTGACGGGCATGGTGTACTGCTCGGCCCAGAAGGCGTTGCCTGTAACAACCGCAGGAGACTGCGACACCGTAATGGTCAGCTTCTTGCTGGTGATCTGCCCGTTGTTGTCCGTCACGGTCAGCTCGTAGTCCGTCGTCTGCTCGGGACACACCTGCCGCGACGCCACGCCTGCGACGCCTTCCCCGTTGAGCCGTACTTCCTTGACGTTCGTTGCGTTCCACGTCAAGGTCGCGCAGCCCTGCGGCGCGACGGTGTACTTGTCCGCCGTGAAGGTCACTGCGCTCTGGCCGCTGCCAACCACCTGGATCGTGACGGTGTATTCCTGCGTCCCGGCGCTGCTTTGCGCGCTCAGGATGTAGGTGGTCGTCTGGGTCGGACAAACCTGCCGCGTCTCCGAACCGGTGGCCGGCTGGCCCTGGAAGGTCACGGAGATGACATTCTCCACCTGCCATTGCAGGTTAGCGCAGTCAGGGGGCGTGACGGCATACTTATCCGCTCGGAAGACGTTGGCCCAGTCGGTCCGGGTTGCAGTCGGCGTGACCGGCAGAGTCGGCGTGACTGTGAGGGTGGCGGTTGGGCTGGCGCTCGCGCCCGCGCCTCCGCCTGCAGGCGTAGCCCGGCGCGTCGGCACTGCCGGCGCAGTGACAACAGGGCCAGGCGTAGCGATCGCGACCAGCGCGGGCGTGGGGGTTGGCAGACCGGGTTCGAGCGTCGCGGTCGGCCGAAGCGCAAGCTGCACGCTCACTTCGTTGCTGATCGGCGCCCATGCGCCTTCTGACTCGACCTCGAGCACGATCTTGTAATCGCCCACGCCGCCCTGGTCGATGATTGGCTGAAGCTCGAGCTCCGGCCCCGGCGCAGGGGGCGTCTGGAAGGTCAGGCCGTTCAGCAGGATCCTCCAGCGCAGCGCGAGCCGCTCTTCACCCTGCAAAATCGGGCGGACGACCTTCATGTCCTGGAGCTGGATCGGGAGGATTTGGGTGTAGTCCACGCCGGTGCTGACGCGTCTGGTTGGTGCGGCGGAGTCCTCCACCGTCAGGACTGAGTAAAAGCGGGTGTTGACGCCGGGATCAACCTGGAGCAGGCCGGGCAGCACGTCGAAGACGTGATTGAACTCAATCAGCCCTTCGCTCTGCGCGGGGTCCGGCTTGAAGTACAGCGTGGTCTCCCCGACGGTCGAGTCGAGGTTCGGGTCGCCCGTGACCAGCCCCGCGCCGCCGGACGTATCCTGTTTGAGCGTCAGCTGCGCGGGCACAAGATCGTCCTGCAGCGCGGGCACCGCGGCGTAGCGGTACTGCCCGACGACGGTCATCGGGATCGACTGCTGGCCCGGCAGCGTGTCGGGCTTGATGAGCGCGAGGGCCGCATCCGCGAGTCGCCACTCGCCCAGCAGCGCGAAGAGGCCCGGCTCGCCCACGCCAAACTGGACGCCTCCGACCGTCTCGCGCGTCGCGACCCGCTCCCAGAGTCTCCCCGTCCAACGGTAGGGCGCGATCTTGTACTGGTCGGCCGTGACCCCCGGCGGCAGCGGCAGCCGGATCAGGGCAACGCCGGTCATCTCGGACCCGTCGACGGCCAACTCGTAAGCCTGCCCCAGGATGCTGGATGGAATCGGCACGCCGGGCGTATCGGTCGCCGTCCGGAAGGTCACGCGCGCGTCCTGCGCGAGCGCGCCGGGCGGCAGCGTTGCCTGCGCGCCGTCCTGCAAGGCAATCGCTCCGCCCCGCGCAGATTCCACATCCGCTATAGCCTCGTCGGGTGGCAGCTCCTCGCGGCTGAACGGCGGCGCCACCGGCGCCGGAGTGGGGGTGGGCGCAACGCGGTTGCAGCCGGTCGCCAGCAAAAGGGTCAGCCCGAGAAGGGCCGCCACAGGGAGCCAAAGACGTTTGTTTACACTCATTTCCGACCTAAGAAGATGCCAAGAATCAGGATGCCGGCGACCAGCGTCGCAGCCGCAGCATCTAGCCACCGCTTCGTCGCAACGCGGTCGGCCAGGATATACAGCACGTTTATCACGGGCAGCAGCACCAGCGCCAGCAGCCCAACGCTCATCGCGCCAACCGGCGATACGGCTGCGCGGCTGAACAACGCCGAGAGCGGCAGCACGGCGGGTTCGCCGCCCTGCGCGGTCACCGCGAACGCTACTAGCCCTGCCAGCATGAGGGCAGCCGCCGGTATCACCACGACGCGCGCGATGCGCTGCAAGCGCAGCGCCACGACGCGGTCGTGGCTGCGCGTGCTCGCTTCAACCCATCTGGCGATCAATTCGTCCAGCACGTCGTTCAGCCTCCGCTCAAACCCTTCCACGCCATCTGCGCGGCAATGACCAGCAGCAGCCCGATCAGCAACCGGCGCAGGGTGGTCGCCCTGAGCCGCGGGGCGAGCCGTGACCCGGCCATTGCCCCGAGGAAGATGCCCAGCGCTGTGGGCACGGCTACGAGCGGATCGATGTCGCCGCGGCTATAGTACAACATCGCGCTGGCCGCGGCGGTGATGCCGACCATAAAGTTGCTCGTCGCCGTCGCCACACCGAGCGGCACGTCCATCACCGAGTACATGACCGGCACCTTGATGAACCCGCCGCCCAGCCCGCTCAGCCCAGAGAGCGCGCCCGCCACTCCCATCGCAGCCAGCCCCGCCCGCCAGTGCGTCGGCCGGTAGTTCTGCCGGAACAAGTCCTCAAGCTGCGGACCGCTCGCCGGCCCGGCCGTCCGCCGCGTCTTGAGAAATGTATAGATCGCGCTCGCGAACACAACCGCGGCAAAGAGCAGCGCCAGCGTTTGCTGCGGGAGCCAGCCCGCCGCAAAGCCACCCAGCAGCGCGCCCGCGGTGGACGCAGTCTCCAGCCGCAGCGCAAGGCTCACATCCGCGCCGCGACCCGGCCGGCTCACACTTGCGACGCCGGCCGATGTCGCAATGACGCCGATCAGGCTGACCCCCACCGCGGTTCGCACGGGCAGGTCGAAGATCAGCGTCAGCGCGGGGACGAGAAAGATGCCTCCGCCGAGGCCGAGCAACGCGCCCAGCGTGCCTGCGCCCAGGCCGACCGCAAACAATCCCAGCCAGAACAAGGGCATCCTCGCCTCACCCCAGGCGCGCCTCAACCGAGGCTCAGGAAGCGGCGCCACTCCGACACTTCGACCTTCAAGCCCTCGTAGCGGGCCTGCAATGCTTCGTACAGCCGCGCGTTCTCGATTGCCACCGCGACCAGGCCCGCGACCGATTGCAGAAAATGAACGCCGATTTGCGTGAAATGGCGCGGCTGCGCGGAGTAGACGCGCATCACGCCGACCGGTTGCTCCTTGACTCGCAGCGGGACGGCCAGCACGGAGCGAATCCCCTCCGCGCGCGCCTCGGCCTGATACTGAAAGCCCTCCTCGCCCGCCACGTCGTACAAGATGACCGTTTCGCCCGCCAGCACGCGCTGATCGACGCGGCTGCGCTCGAGGCTGACTGCGCCCTTGGCAAGATACGATTCGCTCAACCCATGCGAGGCAACCAGTTCCAGCTTCTGGCGTTTCTTATCCAGTAGACGCACGGAGGCCGCCTTGAGGTTCATCTCCATGACGGTCGATTCGAGCACCTGTTTGAGCAGCGGCTGAAGCTCCAGCGTGGAGGTGAGCGCCGCGGCGATGCGGAACAGCGCCGAGTGCAGCCGCGCGTTCTCGATCGCGATGGCCGCCAGGTCCGCGGACGCATGGAGCACGGTCACCGCGGTGTCAGAGAAGCCGCAGCCCGCGGTGCAGTAGATGTCGAGCGAGCCGAAGACGCGCTCGCGGACCGCCAGCGGGATCGCCAGGAAACCGCCGAGCTGCGCCATATGGAGCTGTTCGTCGGTCAGGTCATGGCCGCCCCGCGCCGGATCGCCCATTCCCGCAGCGGCAAGATCCTCGACATGCACCGTCTTCCCCGCCAACACCTGCTCGTGCGCGCTGCCGGGCGTGATGCCGGTGCGCACATTATTAAGGAACTCCTCGCTCACGCCGACGTGCGCCGCGACCTGCAACTCGTCCGCGTCTGCATTGAGCAGGCGGATGACGACCGCGCGCACGTCCAGCGACTCCTGGATGGCCCGCAGCACCGCCTGCAAGGTCGCGTTCAGGTCCAGGCTGCTGTTGACGGCGTGCGCAATGCCGTACATCAGCTGCATCAGCCCCATGTCATCCGCCATGCCGTCCCTCCACGAGGAGTCTAGCGCTGCGCTACAACGCTGTCAATTATAGCGGAAGACCGCTACTTTTCATAACAATAGAGTGTAATCGCAACAGCTCTCCCCTCTTTCATCGCAGCCAGCCTGTCTAATCTTTGTAAAAACTTTTAGGCGAAATAGGAACGCGCGTCACCGTCTGCGCGGGCCATCGCTGCTATATTTTTGACAACATGAAATGCGAAAAAGGAAGCAGGCCAGGCAACGTCTCGGGGCCTGCCAGCGTCTTAACAGGAAAGTGCGGCCTGTGGGTTGTGTCGGCAGGGTGAATAAGGAGGCCGATCATGGGTTGGTCATGGCAAATCGCAAAGGTGCGTGGCATTGACGTCAAGATTCATGCCACTTTCGTGTTTGCGCTCATCTGGGGCGCGTTGATCTGGGGTGGCGGGCGGCCGGAAGGTTGGCTGTACGGCGCGTTCCTCACCATCGTTCTCTTTGCCGTCGTGCTTGCGCACGAGTTCGGTCATGCCATCGCCGCGCAGCGCTACGGGATTAAGGTGCAGGATATCGTCCTGCTGCCCATCGGCGGGGTGGCGCGGCTCAACAGGATGCCCGACAAGCCGGTCCAGGAACTCGTCGTCGCGCTGGCCGGGCCGGCAGTCAATCTCGTCATCGGCCTGGCGCTGGCGCCGGTTCTGCTTTACGGCATCGCCTTGCGCATGCAGGCGGGCGACGGCATCGGCCTCCCGGCGATTGCGCAACCCGGCTTCTTCAACCTGGTCGCGTTTCTCGTCGTGATCAACCTGTCGCTGCTCGTGTTCAACATGCTCCCGGCTTTCCCGATGGACGGCGGCCGCGTGCTGCGGGCCCTGCTGGCGCTCAAGCTGCCCTACGCTCGGGCCACCAACGTCGCCGCGGTCGTCGGCCGCAGCCTGGCGATTGGCTTCGGCGTGTTCGGCCTCTTCACCGGCAATCTCGGGCTGGCGCTCGTGGCGATGTTCGTCTTCTTCGGCGCCGGAGCGGAGAATCAGGAGGTCACGCAGCGCGAGAGCCTGCGCGGTCTTACGGTGAGCGAAGTGATCGACAACCAGGCGCCGGTGTTTGCGGCGAGCCTGCCCGCCCACACGGCATTCGAGCGGCTTGTGCGCTCTCCCTATGCCTCCGTCGCGGTAGTGGACGAGGCCGGTCAGTTCAAGGGCGCGGTGACCCGGCGCGGGATGCAGGCGCAATGGTTGACCGGCAAGCGCGGCACGGTCGATCAATTCGTCGAACAGGTTACGCCGGTGCAGGTCGAATGCGACAGCACGCTTGTCGCCGCCCGCGAGCGGATGGCAGAGGCGCAGGCGTCCGTGGCCGCGGTGTACTGCGGCAACTCCTTCGAAGGCTTGCTTGATTTCGAGACAATCGGCCGGGTGATCGCGATGCGGCAGATGGGCTGGCGCGACGGCCGCGGCCCCGTCGCTTCCGAAGGGTAGACCAGAGTTAGCGTGTATCAGACCTCCGAGGTGACGCCGGCGAAGCTGGCGCGACTTCGGAGGTCTTAGATTTACGGCTGCGGCCGCGGATCGTCCGTGCCTCCCCTGGCGTTCCTCTGCTATAATGGCGCCTGTTTCTGTCGCTGATACGAGGGCGCCATGTCACCTGTCCTGCAACTCCTGCTCGAACTGAGCATCCTGATCACCGCAGCCAAGCTGGCCGGGCTTGTGAGCACCAAGCTGGGCCAGCCCGCAGTCCTGGGCGAGATCCTCGCGGGCCTCATCCTTGGCCCGTCGCTGATCGACCTGCAGCACCTCCCGTTCTTCACCTCCCCGCATCTCGAGGAGACCATCACTGAATTTGCCGAAATCGGCGTGATTTTCCTGATGTTCCTCGCCGGTCTCGAAGTCGAGCTCGATGCTATGCGCCGCTCAGGCAAAGTCGTCGTCCTGGCCGGCCTGATGGGCGTGGCGGTGCCTTTCCTGATGGGCCTGGGCGTGGCGTTTCCTTTCGGCTACGCCGCGACGGAGGCTATCGGCATCGGCCTCCTGCTCACCGCGACCAGCGTCAGCATCTCCGCGCAGACGCTTCTGGAGCTCGGCTTTCTCCGCAGCCGCGAGGGTATCGCTCTGCTTGGCGCGGCTGTGGTCGACGACGTCGTTGTGATCCTGCTCGTCTCGGTCTTTATCGCGCTGGCGGGCAGCGCGGGCGGCGGCGTGGCCGACGTCGGCATCCTGCTCCTGCGCGTGGTTCTCTTCCTAGTGATATTCAGCGCGGCGGGCTGGTTCCTTGTGCCGCGCCTGCTGGATCGGATCGACCGCCTCCCAATCAGTCAGGGGTTGCTCGCGGCGACCGTAGTGCTCGCGCTCTTCTTCGCCTGGTCCGCCGAGGTCATCGGGGGCGTG
>JALOOB010000085.1 GCA_025454635.1 Anaerolineae bacterium | reverse complement strand
ATGCGCTTGTCTCTCTCGGTTGTGAGTTATGCGACCGGCCCGGCAGGCGTAAGGCGGTGCGCGTGGAGGAGATCGGCTACCTGGACTTCGACCTGCGGATCGAGCGCGCCGGAGCGGGACATCGAGCGCTCGTCGTGAACTCTCCCGCGGGCCAGGCTGTCAGCGAATTTGCGCTGCCCTTCTCTGACCTGGAGCTCGAGAACTTCATCCTGCGCATGAGCCGCCCCGGCCGCAAGACGCGGCGCGTGGGCACGCCCGAGTTTGAGGCGGCGCGTTCGTTTGGCGGCCGACTGTTCGAGGCGTTGTTTGCGGGCGAAGTGCGCGGATGCCTGCGCAGCAGCCTCGATGCGGCCGAAAGGGAAGGACGCGGCCTGCGTATTCGCTTGCGCCTTGCCGACGCGCCCGAACTGGCGGACGTGCCCTGGGAGTACCTGTACAGCCCCGCGCTCAACCGCTTCTTTGCGCTGAGCAACGCAACGCCGCTCGTGCGTTACCTCGATTTTCCCGGCCGCATAGCGCCCCTGCCTGTTAAGCCGCCGCTGCGACTGCTGGCCGTCATTGCCAGCCCGCGGGATTATCCTTCGTTGGATGCGGACGAGGAGTGGAAACGACTGCGCAGCGCGCTCAGTGAACTGGAGGATGCGGGATTGCTCGCCCTCGAACGGCTGGAACCGCCGACATTGAGCGCGTTGCAGCGACGATTGCGAGCCGGGCCCTGCCACATCCTGCACTTTATCGGGCACGGCGCGTTTGACGATGCCGCTCAGGATGGGCTGCTGGTGCTGGAGGACGAGGATGGCGGGGGGCGCATCGTCAGCGGGCAGGATCTCGGCGTGCTGCTGCATGACCATCACCCGATGCGGCTCGTCGTGCTCAACTCCTGCGAGGGCGCGCGCACCTCGCGCACGGACCCGTTTGCCGGAACCGCGCAGAGCCTCGTCCAGCAGGGGATGCCCGCCGTGCTGGCGATGCAGTTCGAGATCAGCGATGCGGCCGCAGTGGTTCTGAGCCATGAGTTCTACGCGGCGCTTGCCGCGGGCTATCCCGTGGATGCCTCTCTTGCCGAAGCGCGGAAGGCCGTATTCACCAACGCGAGCGGCGCGGAGTGGGGCACGCCCGTGCTCTACCTTCGTTCGACGGATGGCAGGCTTTTCGGGCTGGCGCCACTGCCTTCGCCCGCGCCGGTGGCGCCGAGTGCGACAACGGACGTGATTGTCCCGGCCAAAGATGCGCCTGCTTTGGCTGAGGCGGAGACCGTCCCGGCGCCATCCGCGCAAGCCCCGCCGACACGGAAGGGACGCGGGCGGTTGGCCCTGGCGGTTGCGGGTCTGGTGGTGGTCCTCGCCGTCGTATTCGGCTTGTCCAGGGTGCTCCCTTTCCTCTCAAGAGGCGAACGCCCGGAGGCGCCGCAGAGCGGGGCGCCTGCCGGCGCGGCGGCCCCGAATCCTGCGGCCACCCCGAATACCGCGGCTAACGCGGCGACGACGGTCTCCATCGAGCGAGTCGTTGGGAGTCAACCGACGGTATTGACGAACTCGGCCAAGGTCTACGACGCGGTCCCGGCCCCCGACGGCATTTGGGCGGCGACGAGCGGGGGGGTCGTCCGGTGGAAGTCGGACGGGACAAGCCAACTGTTCAACACTTCGGACGGTCTGCCAGTTAATCACCAACGAGACATTCTCCCGATGCAAGACGGGGTTCTGTGGTCGGTGGGGAACAATGGCGCCGCGCAGATGATCTTCGACGGCGACACGTTGAGCGGCGTTGAACAGCACACGCCGGAAGATGGCGTGGACATCGGAGAGTCGCCGGTAATGGCGCGCGCCTCGGACGGTTCGATATGGGTCGCGTCGCTTTACCGTAACGAGCCGATTCTCCGCTATGACGGCTCGCTCTGGCGGCCGCCCGACCTGAATCAAGACGATCCTGCGCTGTCAGGAGTCCGGCCACAGATCGCATCGATGTTGCAGTCAAAAGACGGCGCGTTGTGGGCCGGTTTGCACGAGGACGGCATCCTGCGCCTGGACGGGGACGCGTGGACGCGCTTTGGACCGGAGCAGGGGGTCCCGCAGGATACCGTCTGGCAACTTGTCGAGGGGAACGACGGGGAGATGTGGGCAGCGGCAGGCGAAAGCGGTCTGCTGCGGCTGGATGCAGGTTCGGAGCAGTGGGAGCGGGTCGAGTTCCAGCAGGCGGACGCGGCTATCTACTGGATCAGCCAACTTGCGGATGGCAGCCTGTGGGCTTCGGGTAACAACTTCATCCTGCGGAGCGAGGACGGTGGGCAGCGGTGGCGGACGGTCGCGTCCGCAGCCGATGGGTTGGACCAACCGCGCGCGGTGGTGGAGGACGAGGCGGGCCAGGTGTGGGTGGCGACGGACAACGGCGTGGCCCGCTACGAGGATGGGCAGTGGCGGAGATTGGTCCGGCCGGGAGAGGTGTCGTCGTATGCGCTCGGTCGAATCTACCTGGCGCCGGACGGGAAACTCTGGGTGCTGCCGCAGTATGGAGGGGCGCCATCGATCATCGATCCGCAAACGGGCGAGGTGGGACCGCCGCGCGGTTGGACCCCCGAAGCGCCGGACATTGTGGCGCTGGCCTTCGATGATGGCGCGGTGTGGGCCGGTCATAATGAAGGGCTTCTCCGGGTGACGGAGCGCGAGATTGAGCGCTGGGACGCGACGGACGGGTTGCCAGGCGGGCGCGTCAATGCCCTATTGCTCGCATCGGATACCCTTTGGATCGGCGGCAGCGAGGGTTTGGCGGCGCTCGATGCGCAGACCGGGCAAATCACCGGGCAGGTCGAGTCGTTGCAGGGGCAGGTCGTCGATGCGCTCGCGCTGGGTCCTGACGGCGCGGTCTGGGCGGGCACGCATTGGGGCAAGGACGGGGCGAGTGCCGCGGTGTATCGTATTGCCGGCGATGACATTGAGTCGTGGCCGACCGGCGCGGCGCCGCTGGAGCGCGAGGGAGCTTGGGTGAATGCGATTGCCGCGGCAGAGGATGGCGGAGTTTGGGTCGCCTCCGATACGGGCGTGTACCGTTGGGATGGCGAGGGCTGGCAGAGTTGGGACTCAGCCCAGGGCGCGCCCGCAGGGGAGGTTTTTGCGCTACTTCCGCATAGCGGCGCAATGTGGATGGCGGGGGACGGCGGCAGCCTGGATCGCTGGGATGCGGAGTCCGGGTGGCAGCGTTTCGAACCGGAAGGTCTGCTGAGCGACGCGCTGGCGTTGCAGGTGAGCGGCGACGGGTCGTTCTGGATTGCCACGCAAGACGGGTTACTGCGCTATGGGCCAGAGTAGGCAGCCCGACGGGAAACGCGCACCATCCGCAGCCAGGTTTTCACCGAAAACCTGGCTTTTTCATCTCCATCTCCGTTAGCGCGGCGGGTGGACGCTGAGGTACTGCTGGAGGAAGGGGAAGACGTCGTCGAGCACCTCGTAGGTTTCCCAGCCGGGCGAGGCGGCGGCGGCGAAGATGGCAGAGCCTAGCACGTAGGGGTCCTGTTGCAGGTGGGCGTCGTACCACGCTAGTTGCTCGACGTAATTGCCCGGCGCATCGCTGCCCATGCCGAGGGAGTCCCAGTACTGGGCGAAATCGCGCCAGCCCTTGCCCTGCGGGCCGGGCCGGTTCTGCAGGAGCCCGTCGATGCCGACCTCGGTCAGCAGCAAGGGGATGTCGAGCTTGTTGGGCTGGAGGTAGCCGCGGTAGACCTTGCGGTAACGCAGGGTGATCCAGCCCTCTTCGGCCGGGTTGACGGCCCAGCCAAGTGGGTCCTGCGGCGTGCCCCACTGCATGGTCGGCGCGCTGTACTCGTGTAGGCCGAGATAGCCCTTGTGGCGGATGGCGGCCTCGACGGCCGGGCGGAACTGCGGCCACCATTCGAGCGGCGGATTGCCCGCGCTGAAGTTGCCCACGCAGGAGCGGATGCCGGCGGCGGCGAGCAGCTCGGTGCGCCGCGCCTCGAACTCCCCGAGCCGCGCCATTTGGTCGGGATTGCCCGGCGCGGGCTCGTTGTAGGCCTCCCACGCGTCGATGTTCGCCAGCCGCTTCGGCTCGGTCGCAATGGGCAGGAGCTGGTCGACGAACCATTGCGCGGCGCCCTGCGGGTCGCTCATGGCGCCAAGGTCCACCTGCGGCAAATCCATGCGCCCAACGACAAGCGTCTGTGGAGAGATAGATTTCATCTCAGCCACGAAGTTCGGGTCGTACTCCAGCGTCTTGACCAGCGTCACGTTGCCCGTGCGGAGCAGGTCGAAGATGCGCGGGTCATTGCGCGTCACGAAGAGGCCGAGCTTGCTGGGCGGGCCGGGCGGGAAGGGCGTGGCGGTCGGCGTGGGCGTGGGCGACGGGGAGGGGGTCTCCGTCGGGGTGGGCGTGTCGGAGGGGGTGGGGGTGGTGGTGGGATCGGAGGTCGGCGCGCCCGCTTGGACAGGCGATGCGAGCGGGCTGAGCGGCGCGGTTGGCGTGGCCAGCGGAGAGAGCGCGGCGCCGGGTGTGTCGGTGGCAGCGAGGGTTGGCAAGGCGCGCGGCGTGCGCGTGGCCGTTGGCGTCGGCAAGGGCGCGCGCGAGCGGCAACCACTGACCGCGGCGACAATGCCTGCGCCGGTCAGGGCGGAGATAAAAGCGCGCCGGTTGAGCCGACGCGCGGTGGTGAGCTTGCTCTTTTCTGTCATGCTATGTTTAACGCACCAACTTCTCAGTTGATGCCAAGTCCTTGGTCTTTCGGCAGAATTACGATCGGCACGCCCTTCGGGTTCCATTCGGTGAACCAGGCGGCGTCTTCCGGGGTGAGCCGGATGCATCCCTTCGATGCGGGGAATGCGCCCAACGCCTCGATGTCTTCGTAGACTTTCTGCCCGTCCACCAGCTTGTACGGCGTGCTGTGGATAAGGATGTGGCCTGCGTCCTCGAACAGGTACCACCCGTCGTCGGCGTAGACGCCGGATGCCTGGAAGGTGCCCCAGTAGTCGCCCACGAGGCCGTACCAGGCGAGGGTGCGGTAACCGCGGGACTCGTCGCCGGTGCTGACGGGCATGATGCGGGCGGGCCTGGGAGGGTCCCAGACGGCCATGGTCTGACTGGCGAGGTCGACCACGACGAAGCGCCGGGTCATGTCCATGCCGTAGCGCTCGGCCACGTTGATCATGTGCGGCAGCAGCGGTTCCACCGTTGGGGCGAGAGTGGGCGCGGGGGGTGGCGTGGCCGTTGCCGTCGCGGTGGCCGCAACCGTCGCGATGGCGAGGTCGATGGGCGCGAGCGTCGCTGCGGGGGTTTCAGGGCGGGGTGTGCGGGTGGGAGTGGCGGTGGCGTCCGGGCTTGCCGCGGCAACGAGGCCGGCGAGCGGGTTCCACGGCGCGCCGCGGCCACCGCCTCTGACGGCGCCGAAGGCTGCCCAAACTGTGCCGGCAAGCGCGGCGACGATGACCAGCGCGAGGATGAGGATGATGGGTGTGCGCCGCGACGCGCGCGGCAGGAAAGATTTATCAGGTGTCATGGCAACAAAGGTGGCCGGGGGACGGCTTAGCCAGTCGTCGGCTCACGCCGCCTTTCGTTGCTCGAAGGCCTGCATGGCTGCTTCGAGTTCTTCCTGGCGCACGGCAACGGTGAGGTCGCCGCGCGTGCGCTCGAGCACGCCGCGCAGCACGTCGGTGGTGCGGCGCAGCCCGCCGGTGAGCGCGTCGGGGTAATCCATCGTGACGAGGTGAATGTACACGTCGTCCATCGAGGCGAGGTAAGGCTCGCTTTCGCGTGTGCGGCCAAGACGAATCAGGTCCAGGATGTAGCGGCGCAGCTCGCTGGCCGCTTCCGCCAAGCCGTTCAGGTAGGCGGGCGACGGGACCTTGAGTTCGGCGGGGCCGGGGAGCGGCTGCCCGCGCACCATGGCGTAGAGCGTGTGCGCCTCGACCAGTTCCTTGAGCGCGTCCTGGGTGTAGCCTGCTTCGTAGAGGTCCGCATACTGCGCGAGGTCGGCGGTCATGACGGCGGCCGCCTGGCTGGCGGTGCGCATGAGGTTCTCGGCCTCGTTCCACTCGTGGCGATGGATGGCGCGGATGCTCAGGGCGCAGAAGCGGATCAGCTCGCGGCTGCGGTTTAGGGTTGTATCGCGCACCGCGTTCTTTGCGGTGAGTTGAGTGCGGATATCTTCGATGATTTGCGGTAATTCAGCCATAGTCTCTTATATTAGCCGCTAATGGTCCGAGACGCAACTTGGCCGCCTTTTGGCGAATGGCCGCGCCTGTGATATCATCGACAAGCTTCGCCCTGTTGCGCATCTTCGGCGCGGGGAGGGGACACGGCGGCGAGCAAGCAGACCCGATGCCGCCCCTGACGAGGAATTGAACCGCATGGAGTTTCCCGAAGAATTACTGAACCAGATCGGCATCGTTCTGGAGTTCATTGTCGCAGGTATCGTCGCGCTGACCGTCGCGTTCTGGATCGCCATGGTTGTCTGGGTATTCCGCGATATCCGGCTGCGGACCCGCGATTTCTTTGCGTGGATCCTGGCCGCGCTGCTGGCGCTGGTCATGGGTCCGATCGGCGTGATCCTCTACCTGTTCCTACGGCCGAAAGAGACGCTGGCCGAGGTGTACGACCGGCAACTGGAGGAAGAGGCGCTGCTGCGCGATATTTCGCTGCGGAGGGCGTGTCCCCAGTGCCAGGCGGTCACCGAGCCGGACTGGCTCGTGTGCCCGCACTGCCGGACGGAGCTGCGACGGGTGTGCGACGGCTGCGGCAAGCCGATGGACCTGAACTGGGTGATCTGCCCGTATTGCGCGACCGCGCCGAGGGTCGCGCGGCCGAGCCAACAGGCCGCGCAGCCTGTGGCGGCGATGGCGACGGCCGCGACGCCGACGACGGAGGGTCAGCCGGTTACCGCGGGCGACGGGTGGGGCGCGCAGGGGTAGATGGCGCCCGGCGATTCATCGCCGGGCTACCGAGCAGCGCCCATGAATGGGGCTTCCGCGACTGCTATCACAGGGAAGCGCGCTTCAGGGGGGCCACTCAGAAGGCCGGACGTGAATCACGCCCGGCCTTTTCGCGTCAATTGACAAGCGCGGGCGGCCTATCCGAATGCGCGATCGGCGGCGATGCGGGCGGCGAGGGCGGCGGCGACTTCCGACACGGTCCCGCCGATGCGCTGGACGGCTGCTCCCCCGGCGCGCAACTCCTCTTCCGTTTCGGCTGCGACATCCTGAGGGCCGCCGAGGATCGTCACGCTGCTTGCGGACCGGGCCTCGGCCGCGCTGAAGCCGAACGCCGGCTTGAACGCGAGGATGTAATCCTGCGCGAGCAACAGGTGCGCGCGAGCGCGCGGGCTGTCGACCGGGCCGAGCAGGAGGTAGTGCTGGACGGCTTTGCCCGCCGCGGGCGCGACCAACTCGGTTGTGGCTTCGTTGACGCCGTCGACCTTTAGCTCGCCTGAGGCGACGTTGGTTCCCGCGACCGCGACGCGATATGCGCCAGCGGGCAGGTTGGCGAAGCTGAAGGTTTCGTCGGTCCCGACGATCTGCGTCGCGAGCTCGCCGCCGTTCTTCAGCAGCGTTACGGTGCGACCCGCGCCGTTGCGCACGCGGCCCTTGATCGCGCTTTGCTTCAGCACCAGCGTTAGGTCGAGCTGCAACTGGTCGCGGCCGTTCATGCGGGTGGGCGCGGACTTGAGGTCGGTCCCTTCCAAGGCCACGACGTATTCGCCCGCGGCCAACCCGGCGAAGCGGTAGGCCTCGTCGATGCCGAGCCCCTGGCGCGCGACTTCCTGGCCTCCTCGAAGAAGCACAGCGGTCCGGCCCGCGCCGTTGTGAATGACCCCGTAGATGACGCTGTCGGTGTAGACGCGCTCCGCGGCCTTCGTTTTGACGAAGGTGATGTGGAACGAGTGGTGGAAGAGCGTGTTGCCTGGCGCCTCGTCGGGGTGGCCGGTGTGGAGGCCGGTCACACGGTCGGAGGGCAGTTCCTTGTCGGGGAGGCCGAGGCATTCGACCGCGCACACCTGCCACTTCCACATTGGGAAGTTCGCGCCAGGCTCGTTGGCGGGCTTGTCGACCGTTATGATCTGCTCGCCGCCGTCCCATGTGACGCGGAGGCGCGCGCCGTTCACTCGCGCGCCGTCGGGTCCGACACCGGCGGCCCCTTCGCGCGCGTCGAGATAGACGTGATGGTTGCCGCCGTTTTCCTGCGGCGTGAGGTGGCGCACGCGGGTTGCCTGCCAGTACCAAGCGCCCGGCGCGACGTTTGCCGGCTGGATCTGGACGCCATAGCCGGTCGCGTCGTTAACGACCTCGCGGGGGGCTGGAGCCGCGGTTTCGGGCGAGTGCCCGGCCTGGACGTCGCGTTTGCCCTTCAGCTTGCCGAGGATGCCGCTTGTGTTCTCGCTCATCGCTCAACCCTCCGCGAATAGCTGCGCCAGCGCAGCGGAGATGGCATACCCGTCGCCCCGGAGCCGCGTCACCTGCGCGCCCGCGGCTGCCAGCGCGCTCTCCGCGCCGGCGGCGATGCGGTCGCCGACGATGGTGACGCGCTCGGCCAGTTTGGCCTCATCCACGCTGAAGCCGGCGACGAGGTCGCCCTGCGCGTACTGGGCGATGAGCCCGAGCAGCAGCCTGGCTTCCGCATAGTCGGCATCGGCCGGCGCGGGCGGCGGCGCGAGCAGCAGGTAGTGCTCGAATACGCGCGGGCCGGCGGCGGGCACGGTCACGTCGCGCACAACGGTGGCCTCGTCGCTGACGTCGATGTCGCGCGCGAGCGGCTCGCCGTCGGCCACCGCAACGGCATATTGTCCTGCGGGCAGGCTGGTGAAGCGGAACGCGCCCTTTGCGTCCGCATCCATGCGGGCGACCTCTTTGCCATCCTTAAGGAGGCGGACGTTGACGTAGGGTCGGGGGGCGCCGTTTGCGTTTAGGATGCGGCCTTGCAGCACGCCCCGGGGGGCCTGGGTCGGCCAGAGGACGTCGGCCACGTGCTCGCGCTCGCCGTCGAGGTTGATGTTGGTGGCGACCGCGCCGAGGCCGTTGACCTCGACGGAGTATTTGCCTGCGGGCAGGTTGGCGAAGCGGTAGGCGCCGTCGGCGGTCGTCCGCGTCGTCCCGACGACCACCGTCTCGCGCTTCAAGGTGACCGCGCGGTCGGCCTTGGGCTGACCTGTCCCGTCGGCCACGCGGCCGCGGATGACGCTGCGACGGCCGCCGGCCAGGTCGATGGGCGCGAGTTGCAGGCGGTTCTCGCCGGTCAGTTGCAGGTCGTTCAAGGTCTTGCCCGCGACTTCGAGGCGGTAGCGGCCGGGCGGGAGGTTGTCGAACAGGTAATCGCCCTTTGCGCTGAGCGGGGTTTGCCGGGTCCAGCCCCAGGCTGGGGGCGCATAGAGCACGGCGACGGCGCCCTCCGTCGCGCCGATGACGCTGCCACTCAACCTGCTTTTGAGCGCCAACAGCGAGCGGAACAGGGCAGCGGGGGTCATTTCGATGTCGTCTGCGATGACGCCGACCCCGTCGAGCGACAGCCGGTACTTGCCGGGCGCGACGTTGGCAAAGGCGAAGGCCCCGTTCGCGGCGAGGCTCGCCTGGCGCGCGGCGCCGCCGGCCAGCGGCGCGAGCAGCACTTTGCGCCCGGCCTGCCCGCCGTTGATTACGCCATCCACCTGGGCCGGAGAGCCGACTGCCTGAAGCGCGAAGTTGACCTCGTAGGTGACCGGCTGACCTTCGCGGCCCGGCACGTTTGCGGTGTCAAGCCCTGTCGCCGCGTCCGAGGGCCAGTCGCCCTGGACGACTGCCAGCGCGAACTTGCCGGGCGTGTGCAGGAACTCGAAGTAACCTTTCGGCTTGAACGGATCGCTGCCGGTGACGGCGGTGGGGAAGTTCGCCGCCGCCGCGGCGCCCTCCCATGACATGCGCACCTTGACGCCATTCACCGGCGCGCCGCTCGCGTCCGAGACGACGCCGTAGAAGACGCGGCGGTTGTTGGTCTCTTCGGGCGGCAGCAGGCGCGACTTCGTCACCGCATACTTGTAGCCCGCCGCGGCGCCGGTGGTCATTTTGAGGCTTTTGGTCTGCCAGCCGTCGAGCGCGATCCCGTCGATGGTGATGCCGGGGATGACGAGACGATAGTTGCCGAGGGTCAGATTCTCGAACCGGAAGCTGCCGTCCGCCGCGGTCTGGGTCTTCCCGACCTGCCGGCCGTCGCGCCGGAGCAGAACTTCAAGATTGGCGGCCGGTTCGTCCGCCGGCGTGCGGACCGTGCCGCTCAGCGCGCTGGCCTTGCCGCCTGTGAGCGCGATGTTCACCGGTTCGCCGCCATCCTCGACCGCGCGCACGCCGCTGCGGACGATGCCCCATGGGGCGATGGCGAGGTCGTAAGAGCCGGCCGGGAGGCTGGAGAGGATGAATGCGCCGTCCGCGCCGGTTTCGTCCTGCGCGGCCTCGACGCCGCTGACGAGCGCCTGCACGATCAGGCCGGGCAGCGGCTCGCCTGTATCGGCGCGGGTCACTTTGCCACGAATGGCGGCGGACGGTTCTTCATCGACGGAGACGCTCGGCAGCGCCTTGAGAGCGGCGACCGTGGGCAGTTCTCCCTGCAGGTTGAAGTCCTTGTTCCACCAATCGGTGTACCAGGCCTGGCTCTCCCACCCGGGCGACATGGCGCCGATGCGATAGTTGGCGATGAGCCAGTGGCACATGGCGAAGTAATTGCTCGGGCAGGACCAGCCGTTGATCTTGCGCGTGCCCTGCATGAACTCGGCAATCTCGATGACGCGGTCGCGGTGGATTTCCGGCGTGGTGCGTGGGTAGCGGCGGTCCTCTTTCCAGCCGACGACGGGGCCGCCCTCGGTGCTGATGAGAGGCACCGGGAAGCCGAGCGTCTGGCGCGCAATCTGGTCGGTGTGCCAGAAAGAGAGGAAACACGAGGCGTCGTCCGCCAGCGTGTCGCCGGGGTTTTTGTCCGCCGCGCGCCACTGGTTGATCTGCTGAAGCGAGGCGCCCTCCCACGCCCACGGTCCGAGCGCGTCGTACTCGGCCTGGGTGAGCGGCCGGCCTTCCTGATTCACAGGATCGTAGGGGTAGTCGAGGGGGTGGTTGAGCGTGTAGTTGTGGACGGCGATCCACGCGCCCTTCTCGAAGATGTCCTTGCGGCCGCGCTGGACGACGCCGGCGATCGGGTT
>JALOOB010000084.1 GCA_025454635.1 Anaerolineae bacterium | reverse complement strand
GGCTGCACGCCGTGGATGCGGATTTCGCCGCGCGTCACTGCGCCCAGGCCGAGAAAGCTGCCGACTTCGAGGTAGTCGGGCGAGATGGTGAAGTCACCGTTGGCGAGCTTGTCGACGCCCTGGATCGTGAGGGTGTTGGTGCCGACGCCGGCGATTTGCGCACCCACGCAATTGAGCATTTCGCAGAGGTCCTGCACGTGCGGCTCGCAGGCCGCATTACGAATGACAGTCGTTCCCTTTGCGTAAACCGCAGCCATTACCGCGTTCTCCGTGCCGGTGACGCTGGCCTCATCGAGCAGGATGTCCGCGCCGCGCAGCCCGCCGTTGGCGCTCATCGTAAAGTCTTTGTTGTTGAACTCGCACTTCGCGCCGAGCGCTTCGAGCGCCATGATGTGCGTGTCGACGCGGCGCCGGCCGATGCGGTCTCCGCCAGGGATGGGGATCACCGCGCGGCCGAAGCGTCCCAGCAACGGCCCTGCGAGCAGCATCGACCCGCGGATCTGCTGGAACAGGTCGGGCTTCATCTGCCCGAACGAAGCGTCACGCGCGCAGAGGGTGACGGTGGCGCCGCTGCCTTCGACCCGCACGCCCATCTCCTGGAGCAGTTGCAGCATCGTGCCCACGTCCCCGATGCGCGGCACGTTGCGAAGGACGACCTCGCCCTCGGTCAGCAGCACGGCCGCCAGCAGCGGCAGCGCGGCGTTTTTGTTTCCTGCGGGGGTGACGTCTCCGGTGAGTCGATGCCCGCCTTCGATGATGAACTTCTCCATCCGTCGCTCCTTTAGCTGATCCACAGCCTGACGCGCGTGCCACTGCTCGCGCCGAGGCGCTCGGCAGCGCTGGCTTCGCGCGCCGCGATTTCCGCGGCGCCGTTGCTGCTGACAAGAAGCAGCAGTTCGCCGGGTGGCGCAGCGGCATAGGTCGAAACAGGGCCGCGCACGAGGACGCCCGCGATTTCGCACGTCCACGCCTGGCCCGCGAGCCATGCGCCCGGGATGTTAGTCATGAGGTTGCCGAAGCGGTCCACGTGAATGACGTGCCCCGTGATCTCACCGTTCCGGCCCTGTTCGGCGCGCAGCAGGGTCCGGCGAACCGGGTCGTCGATGCGCGTGCCTAACTCGCCAGGTGACGCGCCGAGCGCCGCGCGCGCTGCCACGGGCGCGAAGATGTCGCGGCCATGGAAAGTGCGGCTCACCTCTGGCAGCCAGTATTCCGGCCGGTCCAGCGTCCACGCCTGCGAGCCGGGCAGTGCGAGCGCAAAGGAAAAGAGGCCATTATCCGGCCCTACGTAGGTCTCGCGGTCAGTCGTGACGAGGATGGGCCGACGTTCGCTGCCTACACCCGGGTCAATGACCGCGAGGTGGACTGTGCCGGGCGGAAAGAACGGGCGCGCGTTCTCCAGAGCAAAGGCTGCCTCGTCGATGTTCTGCGGGGGGATTTGGTGGGTGATGTCCACGAGGCGCGCGTCGGGCGCAACGCCGAGTATGACGCCCTTCATGATGCCCACGTAGGGGTCGTGGTCGCCGAAGTCAGTGGTCAGGGTGATAATCGCCATTGGTTAAACAGAATTATACCGTTACGTTTTTCGCCCGTCAACCTCGATTCACTTGCCAGAATGCGTACACTTGTGCTAAAATAGGCGTGAAAAGAGGCTTCCGGGTTAGGAAAATGCGCCTATTTGTGGTAAAATAACTCGGATGAAGTCTGAAGCAATCCCGCGCACCGGCATCGTGGATGCGATCAGCACCGGCCTTTCGGAGGCGGCGCGGCGGCCGTGGCTGTGGCTGCTGCCAATCGTCGTGGACCTGGGTTTGTGGCTTGCGCCGCAGCTATCGCTTGCGCGACTGACCGAGCAGCTGATGACCGCGTGGAAGGCGCTGCTGCCGTTGGTGTATACGCCCGAGCAAATGCGCAGCGCGCAGGAAGGCATCGACCTGCTCTATCAAGGCATGATCGAGCTGAGCAAGGGCGTCAATCTTGGCGGGATGGTGACCTCGGGCTGGCTTACGCCGCCGAGCGCGCTGATGCCCGCGCAGGCGACGCGCTATCTGATGATCAGCGATGCGGTGCTTGCGCCGGTGAGCCTCGGCGCACCGATCAGACCGCTTGGCCCGTCGGCATGGCAAGGCGCGCCGCTGGAAATGGGTTCCGTGTTCGGCGTAATTGCGATCGCGGCAGGGCTGTGGGTCGTGGCGCACCTGGTGACCGCGCTCTATTTCCGCCAGGTCGCGGTGAGCATTCGAAACGACAGCGCGGGCGCTGCGCCGGCGAATGGCAGCCTGCCCGTGTCGCGACAGGCCCCCGGCCCGGCCGAGAGTATCTTTCGCGGCTGGCTGCCGCTGGCGGCGCGTTTTGCGGTTGTGAGCCTGTTTGCGTCGCTTGGCGCGTTCATGCTGCGCCTGCCGCTCCTGCTGGTCACGACGCTGGCCGTGTTCTCGGGGAGCGCGGCCGCGCAGCTTCTGTTCGTCGTTGGCGGCGGCATCACGCTGTGGCTGACGATGTGGTTCCTAAGCTCCGTGTACTTCGTCGGCGATGCTTTGGCGTTTGACCGCCAGCCGCTGTGGCAGGGCCTGATGCAGAGCCTGGTGCTGGTGCGGAGCAACAGCCTGCGCGTGCTAATCCTGGCGACGTTGGTCAACGTGCTGCTGCTTGGCGCGCGGGCGATCTGGGGCTTCATCGGGGAGAATCCTGCGGGCGCGATTCTGGCAATCGTCGTCAACGCGTATCTCGTTACCGGGATGACAATTGGCATTTATGTTTATTATCGGGACCTTCGCCGGCACGCGCATCTTGCGGAGATGGGCCGGCAGTTGAGCAAATAGCAGGCTCAGGCAGCGCCTGAGTCGCGCGGCGACTGTAGCAGGGAGTAATTCGTGGTTGACCAGGTAAATCGTCCGAACCACTATACGGCAGATGACATCCAGGTGCTCGAAGGGCTGGAGGCGGTGCGCCGCCGGCCCGGCATGTACATCGGCGGCACCGATATCAAGGCGCTTCACCACATGGTCTACGAAGTCGTCGACAATTCGATCGACGAGGCCATGGCGGGTTACTGCGACCGGATCGCGGTCACGATTCGCAAGGACGGCAGCGTCACCGTGCAGGACTGGGGCCGCGGCATCCCAGTGGGCAAGCACAAGCAGACCGGCAAGTCTGCGCTCGAAACGGTCATGACGGTGCTGCACGCAGGCGGCAAGTTCGGCTCGGGCGCGTACAAGGTGTCGGGCGGCCTGCACGGCGTCGGCGTGTCAGCGGTCAACGCGCTCTCCGACTGGCTGGAGGTCGAGGTCCGCACGGACGGCAAGGTGCATTACCAGCGGTATCACCGCGGCGTTCCGCAGGGCGATCTCCAGGTGATCGGGCAGACCGCGAACGGCGAGACGGGCACGCGCACAACCTTTTTCCCCGACACGACCATCTTCGAAGAGACCGAGTTCCGGTTTGAGACGCTCGAGCAGCGGTTCCGTGAAATGGCGTTCCTAAACCGCGGGCTGACCATCGAGTTCTCGGACGAGCGCACGGACAACGGCGCGCGCTTCATGTCCTTCTACTTTGAGGGTGGGGTGCGGTCATTCGTCCGCTACCTCAACAAGAACCGCGAAGTGCTCCATGATCCGGTCTACATCGAGAAGGAAGTCGACGGGAACATGGTCGAGGCCGCGATTCAGTATAACGACGGTTACAACGAGTCGGTGTTCGCGTTTGCCAACACGATCAACACCCCGGACGGTGGCACGCACCTGACCGGCCTGCGCTCCGCGCTGACGCGCACGATCAACGACTGGGCGCGGCGGCAGAACCTGCTCAAAGAAGCGGATGCGAGCTTCACGGGCGACGACACGCGCGAGGGCCTGACGGCTATTGTCAGCGTGAAGCTGCCAGACCCGCAGTTCGAGTCGCAGACGAAGGTCAAGCTGCTCAACAACGAAATCCGTAACCAGGTCGAGTCTGCGGTGGCGGAAGCGCTGATGGAGTGGCTGGAGAAGAACCCGCGCGACGGGCGCAAGATCATCGAGAAGTGCATCACGTCGAGCCGGGCGCGCGATGCCGCGCGCAAGGCGCGCGACCTGGTTATTCGCAAGAGCGCGCTGGAGAGCCTCACCCTGCCCGGTAAGCTGGCGGATTGTTCGGAACGCGACCCTTCCAAATGCGAGTTGTACATCGTCGAGGGCGACTCGGCAGGCGGCAGCGCCAAGCAGGGACGGGACCGGCGTTTCCAGGCCATTCTTCCGCTGCGCGGCAAGATTCTGAACGTTGAGAAGGCGCGACTCGACAAGTCGCTGGCGAACCGGGAGATCCAAGCGCTGGTGCAGGCGTTGGGCAGCGGCATCGGGGACTCGACGGACCTCACGAACCTACGGTATCACCGGGTGCTCGTGATGACGGACGCCGACGTCGACGGGAGCCACATCAGGACGCTCCTGTTGACCATGTTCTTCCGGTATATGCCCACCCTGATCGAAAACGGCCATCTGTATATCGCTCAGCCACCGCTTTACCTCGTCAAGAAGGGGAAAGAGTCCAAGTACGCGTACTCCGACGCGGAGAAGGACGGCATCGTCAAAGAGCTCGGCGGGATGCAGGGCGTGACGGTGCAGCGGTATAAGGGCTTGGGCGAGATGAACCCGGACCAGCTGTGGGAGACCACGATGAACCCGGCGAACCGGGTTTTGCTGCAGGTGACGGTTGAGGATGCGGCCGCGGCGGACAAGACGTTCGACATGCTGATGGGGAACGAGGTCGCGCCGCGCAAGCGGTTTATCCAGAGCCACGCGAAGAAGGTGCGCAACCTGGACGTGTAAAGCGCCGCTCAACAGGAACGAGTTTAGCCACAGAGGACACAGAGAGCGCAGAGGCCTTCGAGTTCGTTCGGGATGCTCTGCGCTCTTGGTGTTCTCTGGCGCAACTTAATCACTCGCAGTGGGACACGACCGCCAGCACCATTGGCTTGCGCTTCGTCTCCTCGAAGAAAAAGCGGGTTAACAGCCCCTGCGTCCGGTCGATAACCGCCTGTCGCTGCCGCACCTTGCCCTCTTTCAGCGCGTGATAGACGGCCTCCGCCGCGCGGTCCATCAGGTCGCCGCGCTGGAAAACAAACCCGCGCGAGATCAGCTCCGGCTTATCGGCAATATCGCCCGTGTGCGGGTTGACCGGCACGACTGCCAGCACAAACCCGTTGTTACCCAGGATTTCGCGCTCGGCCATGACCCGGCGGCCGACATCGCCCACACCCTTGCCGTGCACGTAGACGTTTCCGGCGGCAACCTTCTCCTTTCTTACTTTGACCCGGTGCGCAGTTAGCTCGAGCACCGCGCCGTCCTCGACCACGAAGACGTTCTCGCGCGGGATGCCGAGTTGTTGGGCCAACCGCGCGTGCGCGTGCAGGTGGCGCAACTCGCCATGCACCGGGATGAAGAATTTCGGCCGGGTCAGAGAAAGCATCAGCTTAAGCTCTTCCTGGCTGGCATGGCCGGAGACATGCACGGTCGCCAGCGGCGGATAAATCAGATCCGCGCCGCGCGCAATCAGCTTGTTAATCAGCCGCGAGACTTCTTCCTCGTTGCCGGGGATGGGCGTGGAGGACAAAATGATCGTATCCCCCTGCTTCACCTCGATCTGCCGGTGCGTGCCCTCCGCCATGCGCGCCAGCGCGGCCTCGGGCTGCCCCTGCGAGCCGGTCGTCACGATGGTCACCTGGTTGTCGGGCAGCTTCAACGCCTCGCCCAGGTCGACCAGCACGCCTTCCGGCGCCTCCAGGTGGCCGAGTTCCCTGGCGATTTCTGCCGTTTTGACCATGGAGAAACCTGCCAGCGCGACCACGCGGCCGTGGCGCGCGGCCGCGTCGATCACCTGCTGCACGCGACTGAGCAGCGACGCGAAGGTGGCGACGATCACGCGGCCCGCTGCTTCGCGGAATATCTGATCCAACGCGGGGCCGATTACGGCTTCCGAGGGCGTGTGGCCGGATCGCTCGGAGCCGGTCGAGTCGCTGAGCAACGCGAGCACGCCTTGCGCGCCGAGTTGCCCGAGGCGCGCGAAGCCGGGGCCGGAGCCGCGCACGGGCGTGTAGTCGAACTTGAAATCGCCGGTGTGGATCACGACGCCGACCGGCGTCTTGATCGCCAGTCCCACGCCGTCCGGGATCGAGTGCGTGATGGCGAGGAATTCGACCTCGAACGGCCCGACGGTGACGGTGCTTCCTGCCGCGACGGACCGCAGGTCAAGCTCATCGGTCACCAGGGGATACTCGGACAGCTTTGCCCGGATCAGGCCGAGCGCGAGCGGCGTGCCGTAGACGGGCGTGTCCGCGGGCAACGCGTCGCCGAGCAGGTAGGGCAGGCCGCCGATGTGGTCCTCGTGACCGTGAGAAATGATCACGCCTACGACCTCGTCCGCGTGATCGCGCAGGTAGCTGAAATCGGGGAGCACCAGGTCGATGCCCAGCATGTCGAACTCGGGGAACATGATGCCCGCGTCCACAACCAGGATCTGGCTCGCGTATTCGAACAACATCATATTCTTTCCGATTTCGCCCAAGCCGCCCAGCGGGATAATTCGTAATGCTTCCGCCATGTGTGTCGTCCTTTAGAATGGAACGGAACGCAGATGACGCAGATGGGGTGGATTACCAGGGTTCTCCATGAAGATGAAGCGACCCCGCCATCTGCGTGATCCGCGTCCTATTCTTTCTTCATCTTCCACGTTATTATAGCGGAGAATACGCACGCCATTACAGCGTTCAGCTTACGGATGAACCCCACATGATCGATTTGACTCCCATCACGCTCGAAGGGCAGATCGTGCGCCTCGTCCCGATGGCGGAAGGGCACGCGCGCGAGCTGGCCGAGGTGGCGCTCGATCCGCAAATCTGGCAGCACATGGTGTACGGCAATGTCGACACCGAGGAGAAGCTGCGCGGCTTTATGCGGATGCTGCTCGAACGGCAGGCCGCAGGCGCCGACCTGTGCTTCACAGTGTTCTTGCGCGAGACCGATAAGCCGATAGGCTGCACGCGTTACATGAACGTCGACGTCGACGACCGGAGCGTGGAAATCGGGGGGACGTTTTACGCTCCGGCGTATCAGCGGACCGGCGTAAACACGGAATGCAAGCACCTGCTGCTGCGCCACGCCTTTGAGGTTTGGGGGTGCATCCGCGTGCAGCTCAAGACCGACGCACTGAACACGCGCTCACAGGCCGCGATCGAACGCATCGGCGCGGTCCGCGAGGGAGTGCTACGCAATCATATGGTCCTGCCAAGCGGCAGGATTCGCGACTCGGTCGTCTACAGCATCATCGACTCGGAGTGGCCCGACGTGAAGGCGCGGCTGGAAAGGCTAATGGAACGCTGATGACGCAGATTGAGCGGATTAACAGGATTGATATTGAATCTTGGTGATCCGCCCCATCTGCTTCATCAGTGTTCTATTCCAGACCGCGTTCGGCGATGCGCTCCCACACTTCCCCGAACGCGACCTTGCCCCGCTCGAAGCTCGCGAGCCGGAGGAACTCGTCCGGCGCGTGGTGGCGCTCGTCCTCCAGCGCAAAAGCCAGCGTGACCGTGTAGATGCCGAGCTGACGCAGGAAAGCCATCAGCACCGGCACGCTGCCGCCCATACGCACGTAGTGCGGCGGATTGCCGTACATCTCGGTCAGCACTTCCCCGACGAGGCGGTTCGCGGGGTGATCGGCGGGCATCAAGTATGGGTAGGCGTGGCCGGGCAGTTGCTTGACGACGACCCGCACGCCAGGGGTTTCTTCGGCCGCCTTGTTAAGGTGCGCCTCGATGACGCGGTAGATTTGATCCGGGTCCTGGTTCGCCACGAGCCGGCACGTGATTTTGGCGTGCGCCTCGTTCGGCAGCACCGTCTTGACGCCCTCACCCTGGAACCCGCCCCAGATGCCGTTGATCTCCAGCGTGGGCCGCGCCCATGCCCGCTCGACCGTGGTGTAGCCCGGTTCCCCGAAGCCGGCGCTGACGCCGAGATCGGCAAAGTACTTTGCCTCGTCGAACGGCACGGCGGCGATCTGCGCGCGGTCCGCCTCGGTCAGGTCCACCACGTCATCAAAGAAGCCGGGCGCCTGGATCTTCCCCTCGGGCGAGCGGAGGCCGTCGAGGAGGCGGACGAGCGCGTGGATGGGATTCGCGACCGCGCCGCCATAGATGCCCGAATGCAGGTCGGTTTTCGCGCCATAAACGTCAATTTGCAGCGGCACGAGGCCCTTAAAGCCGACAAGCAAGATCGGCTGCGTCTCGGATTCCTGCGCGCCGTCCGCGCTGATGACGAGGTCGGCCTCTAGCAACTCCTTGTTAGCGCCCACGAAAGGCACGAATTGCGGGCTGCCGATTTCTTCCTGCCCTTCGAAAATGAACTTCAGGTTGACCGGCAGCTTGCCCTCAGACTTTAAGAAAGCTTCGGCCACGAGGATCGGGATGAGCATATTGCCCTTGTCGTCGCCCGCGCCGCGCGCGTAGATGCGGCCGTCGCGAATGGTAGGCTCGAAGGGTGGGTTGGTCCAGAGGTTGACAGGGTCGACGGGCTGGACATCGAAGTGTCCGTAGATCAGCACCGTGGGTTTGCCGGCCGCGTGCAGCCAGTCGCCGTAAACGACCGGATGGCCCGCTCCGCCGGGGCCTGGCGTTGGCATCACCTGGACGTTCTCGATCCCGGCGCGGCGCAGCCGTTCGGCCGTCCACTCGGCTGCGGCGGCAACATCGCCCATGTGTTCCTTGAGCGATGAAATCGCGGGGATACGGAGGAAATCGACCAGTTCTGAGACCGCCGCTTCGCGGTGATCGGCAAGGTACTGTTCCCAGGGCTTCATCTTTTCTCCTTCAGTCAGTGCGAAAACTTAGGGCTGACCCAGGTCGATAGTCTGCGTTGTCTCCAACCCGCCGCGCACCTCAACGCCATCGACGCGCTTACGCGCGCTTCCGTCGATCGCTCCGACCTCCACGTCGTAGAGGCCGGCGGGCAGCAGGAAGCGAGCCGGGTTGGCTGTGGCAAAGCCGGCGAAGCGCACCCGCTCGCCCGCGGGGTAGACCACGACGTCGACCGGGGGCGCCGCACCGCCGAGCGTCACGTTCACGGTCAGCGGCGCGAAGTCGAACAGCACGTCATTGGACGTGATTGCGCCTTCGGTCACCGCAACGTCCTTGAGCCACTGCTCCGCGCCGCCCGCGCGCGCTAACACGTCGTACTGCCCCGGCTTCAGCTTGAACTGCGCGTCCGCGCCGAGTTTCTCGTCGACGACGGTCTTTTTGTTCTTCTGATACACGGTGACGATGGCTTCGCCGGCCGGCTGTCCGGCTGTTGCGAAGACGCGGACGCGGAGCGTCACGCCTGCTGCCGGATCGGTCTCCAGCTCGGGCCTGGGGCCGACATCATCCGGGGCCGCGACCAACTCGTTGATGTCGTAAGCCTCTGCCGGCGCGGTTACCTGAATGCTGGGGTCATCGTACGCGGTATATGATGCGGTGACTTCCGCCAGCGGCATGGGCTGCCCATCCGGCCCCTTTACCAGTAACGTTCCCACGGCTTGCGCAACGCGCCCTTGCGCGTCGGTCCAATAGGTAAGCGTTTGCGGCGCCGCTTGCGCAGCGAAAACGCTTTCGAGAGAGGCGAGTGCCTCCGGGTCTGACGTTACCGCGGAGAAGCCGGCGATGAGCAAGCGCTTCACTGTATCTTCCGGGAAAAATGCCCGTGTTTTCGTCGTCCCCGCGGGACCGGCCCCGGCGTCGCTCCCTTCCGGCGTCGCCGTCTCCGCCGCGAGCGGACGCAGGCGCAGAAGCGTGAACGGTGAGCTAAGGCCATAGGCCCGGTCGGACGGGATGCCCGGCCAACGCGTCCACACCGAATCGGTCTGAGCGCGAGAGAAGCTGCGGAGCGCGCCGTCCTTTGGGTCTCGCGCAACGACAAGCTCCTCGTCAGCCGCAAGCTCGCCTCCGGTCGACGCACGCGCGCTTTGCTGCCACTGACCATCGCGGTATTGACCAACGATCAGGGTTGGAGGGGTGTCGGAGCCGGGGTAGCGCAAGACGACCTGGTAGCGAAAGGCGGAGGGGAGCGCGAGCAGGGACGCATCAGCCGACAAAGCGCCGGGGGACTGGGGCTGCCGGGCTGCGGTTGACGCGGTAGTTGGGGGCGCGGCGGGCGTCACCGGGGCCGGAATGACACGGGGCAACTGCCCGGCGCAACCTGAAATCAGCAAGGCTGACAGCAGCGCGAAGATGATCAAGCCGAGTTTGCGCCTACTGAACATACCTGCTCCTCCGTTCGTTGGACCGCGAATGCGGCAATTATAGCTTGCTTCTGTGGCGCAGGGAAGTCCTTCCCGAAACGGAAGGCTTCCCCTGCAAGGGGAAGTAGACAGTTGTGGGGAGGCCGGGTATTATGCGGCAAACCCCACACCACAGGAGAAGCGACGATGGCAGACTTGGTGACTCAGAAGGGCCTCTACTTTGAGGATTACAACATCGGCGACTCGGCAACCTCACAGGGACGCACGATCACGGAGACCGATATTGTCAACTTCGCGGCGTTGAGTGGCGACTGGAACCCGATTCACGTGGACGCGGAGTACGCGAAGGGTGGCATGTTTGGCGAGCGCATCGCGCATGGCATGCTCGGTCTTTCGATTGCCACCGGCCTCGCCATTCAGCTTGGCTTTATGCAGGAGACGGTCATTGCCTTTATGGGGCTGGACTGGAAGTTCCGCGGCGCGATCAAGATCGGCGATACGATTCGGATGAAGGCCGAGGTGGCGGAGAAGAAGCCGATGCCGCGGCTGGGGGGCGGCCTGGTGACGTTCAACGTCGAGGTGGTGAACCAGCGCGACGAGACGTGCCAGAAGGGCACGTGGACTGTGCTCGCGAAGGTGCGAGAATAAGGACGTTCTTGCCATAGAGGTCGCAGAGAGCTCAGAGGATCTCCGAGTTTTCTGCGACCTCTGCGGCAAAAAGGGTCGATTTATGCCAGTTGCCTAGATGATTCGCCCCCGCTTGACCACGGTCTTCACCAGGTTTGTCCCGAACCGGTAGGGCAGCATCCGGTAGTCGTCCGCGTCGACACCTCCAGGCTGCCGACGATACGCCCGAGCCCGATGGCGTAAGCGGCATTCAACGTCGCGGCGACAAGCGCCTCTGCAGGCAGCAGGCGCATATAGCGGCAGGCCAGAGCGAGCATCATCTGCATGTTCTCGCACCAGGATGTGCCCGGATTGAGATCGGTGGCGAGCGCGAGCGCGCCGCCCTGGTCGATCAGCGCGCGACCGGGGCTGTAGTCGCGATGCGCCAGGCCGAAGGGGGTGCCGGGCAACGCCACGCCGATGGTGTCTGAGCGGGCGAGCAGCGCGACGTGGTCGGGGGGCGTGGTGACGATATGATCTGCGGAGCGGCCAGCGGCGTCCCGCCGAGGGGCTCAAACTCGTCCACATGAATCTTCAGCGCGAAGCCGAGTCGCTTCGCAGCCTCGAGGATGCGGCGCGACTGCGGCACGTCGAAGGCGCCCTGCTCGCAGAAGACGTCGCAGAAGATCGGCCAGCCGGCGGGAAAAGCCGCTCGTAGCTGCTCCCACTTCGCCCAGGCCGCGGGCAACTGCTCTTCAACCACCTGATCGACGTATGCGTCTGTGCGGCCCCAGTACTCTACGGGAACCGCGTGCGCGCCGAGGAACGTCGGGACGAGGTCGAGCGGCTCGCGTTGCTGCAAGAGGGCAATAGCCTCGAGTTGCTTCAGTTCGTCCGCGACGTTGAGCCCGTAGCCGGTCTTGGCCTCGGCGGTGGTGGCGCCGAAGGCGAGCATGCGGCCGGCGCGGGCCGCGGTTTCGTCAACGAGCTGCTCGAGCGGCGCGGCGCGCGTGTCGCTCACCGTGCGGACGATGCCGCCCCCTGCGGCCATGATCTCCATGTAGGTGGCGCCGCCGATGCGCAGCTCGAACTCGCCTGCCCGATCGCCAGCCCACGGGAGGTGGGTGTGCGGG
>JALOOB010000083.1 GCA_025454635.1 Anaerolineae bacterium | reverse complement strand
CGCCCGACCTACGCGCTGCGCCAACTGGCCGATTTGCTGCCTATTAGCTGATGTAACCACAAAGAACCAAACACACGAAGCTACACGAAGCGCATCACAAGGAACTTAGTGAACCTTAGTTGCTTGGTGTCTTTGTGGTGAACCGCCAATTCAGGAGAACCACATGACCGATAAACTCGAAGCCTACCGCGCGGGCCATGCGCCCGCGGCTGACACCAACCGCATCTGGCCGCTTTACGGAGCGGGGCTGGAGAGCCTTGGCAGGGACGGCGCGGCGATCGACGTGCCGCTGCCCGAGATCGCGGCCGACCAGCTGCTCGTCCGCCACGATGCGTGCGGCCTCTGCTTCTCCGACACAAAAGTGATCCGCCTCGGCCAGGCGCACCCGCGCATCACCAAGGACATGAAGACCGACCCTGTCGTCCTCGGCCACGAAGTGAGCGTGACCGTCGTGGAGGTGGGCGAGGCGCTGGCTGACCAGTACAAGCCCGGCGACCGCTTCATCATCCAGGCGGAAATCTACAAGAACGGCGTTGGCCTGGCCTATGGCTATAACCTGCGCGGTGGCCTCTCGGAGTACGGCCACATCACCGACACCATTCTCAACGGCGACGACGGCAACTACCTGATCCCCGTGCAACCGGACACCGGCTATGCGGAAAGCGCGCTGACTGAGCCGTGGGCGTGCGTCACCGCGGCGTATGAACTGAAGTACCGCGGGGGGATCAAGCCGGGCGGCAACCTGTGGATTGTCGGCGGGCCGGACGCGGAAGACCGCGTCTACACCATCGGCTGCGGCTTCGATGCGGAGTCGCGCCCCGGCCGCGTCTACCTGACCAATGTCCCGCCCGCGCTCAACGCATGGGTGTGTGCGCGCGCGGCCGAGTTCGGCGTGCCGGTCTCGGAAATCGCAGACCCGGCACACCCCGAGACCGGCTCCAGCGCGGCGCCGACCACCTACGACGGCAAGCCGGCGCCGAACCACTTCGACGACATCATCATCATCGCGCCCACCGCGGAATTGATCGAGACCGCCTCGCCCCACCTGGCCGACTTCGGCGTGTGCGCGCTGCTCGGCGAGCAACCGCTCGACCGGCCGGCCAAGGTGGACGTGGGCCGCGTGCACTACAACCGCTGGGTTTTCGTCGGCAGTCGCGGGACCGACCTCGCCGCGCCGTATCTTCAGCCCGCGGTGCGCGCCGCGCTTAAGCCGGGCGGGAGCGCATGGTTTGTCGGCGCAGGCGGTCCGATGGGCCGCATGCACGTCCAGCGCGCGCTCCAGGTGTCCGACGGGCCCTCGGTCGCAGTCTGCAGCGACGTGAGCGACCTGCGGCTGGCCGACCTCGCAGACACCTACCGCGCGGAGGCTGAGGCGAACAACGTCGAGTTCATCTGCCTCAATCCGCAAAACGCGGAGGCTTACGCGGCGGGCATGGCGCGCTTCAAGGAGCGCGGCTTCGACGACATCGTCGTGCTCGCGCCGGTCGCGCCGCTGATTGCGGACGCGGGCAAGTGGCTCGCGAACGGCGGCGTGATGAATGTTTTCGCCGGCGTCGGCCGCGGCACGCTCGTCAGCCTCGATCTCTCCGACGCGTATCTGCGGGGTGTGCGGGTGATTGGGCACTCCGCGTCGAGCATCGACGACCTGCGCCTGATGCTTCACTTCGCGGAGACGGGTGCGCTCTCACCGAACCGCTCGGTCGCGGCCATCGGGTCGCTCGAAGCGGTCAAGGACGGCATCGCCGCGGTCATCGACACCGTCTATCCCGGCAAGGTGGTCATCTACCCGCACATCAAGCCGCTGCCGCTCACGGCGGTCACCGACCTCGACAAGGTCTTGCCCTCCGTCTACGCCAAGCTCAGGGACGGCAAGGAGTGGACGAACGAGGCCGAGGCCGAGTTGCTGCGCGTCATGCTAAAGTAAGAATTCAACGCAGATGACGCAGATGGGGTGGATTCGCAAGATTGTTCAGAAGATCATGCTGATCTTTCCCAATCCGAGTCATCTGCGTTGAATTCCTCTCTACTGGAGGGAACAATGGGCGTTTTACCGGATCGAGTTGCGCTGGTGACGGGCGGCGCGCAGGGGCTGGGGCAGGCGATTTGTCTGCGGCTGGCGCGCGAGGGCTGCGATGTGGTTGTGGCCGACATCAAGATCGAGCAGGCGCAGGCCACCGCGGATCAGCTTTGCGCGGAAACCGGCCGCCGCGCGGTCGCGGTGCGCATGGATGTCACCGACGAGGCGTCGGTGCAGGAAGGCTTCGACGTCTGCCTCCGCGAGTTCGGTCGGCTCGACATCCTCGTCTCCAACGCGGGCATCCTGATCGCGGAAGAGGTCGCGGAGTCGGACGCGGGCAAGTGGAAGGCCGTGATGATGGTTAATCTCTTCGGCTACTACCTGACCGCACGCGCGGCCGCGCGCATCATGAAGGCGCAAGGCTCCGGCGCGATCATCCAGATCAACTCGAAGTCAGGAAAGAAGGGCAGCTTCAAGAATTCCGCGTACGCGGCGTCGAAGTTCGGCGGCATCGGATTTACGCAGTCGCTCGCGCTCGAGATGGCGGAGCTTGGCGTTCGTGTCAACGCGATCTGCCCCGGCAACTTGCTCGACGGCACGCTATGGCAGCAGTCGCTCTTCGACCAGTACGCGCGCAACCAGGGCCTCACGCCCGAGCAGGTGCGCCAGAAGTATGTCGACCAGGTGCCGATGAAGCGCGGCTGCGCATATGACGACGTGTGCAACGTCGTCGTCTTCCTCGCCTCAGACCAGTCCTCGTACATGACCGGCCAGGCCATCAACGTCACCGGCGGCCAGGAAATGAGATGAAATAGAACGCAGATGACGCAGATGGGGAAAGATGAACATGATCTTAGCAGGGATCACATTTATCTTTCCCCATCTGCGTCATCTGCGTTGAATTCCTATATCGCCTGCACGACGTTCCGCAGCCACCGCCCCGACCGCACGCGCCAGTTGGCGATGACGAACTTCGTGAACTCATCGGCGATCACGACCATCAGCACGACGAAATATACCGGCAGCTTGAAGACGAACGCGCCCAGCAGCGCGGCCGGGATGCCCAGGAGCCACATGGGCACAGTGTCGACGAACAGGCTGAAACGCGTGTCGCCGCCGCTGCGGAGGATGCCGACGATGATGAGCAGGTTGGCGGCCTTCATCCACAGCGCGGTTGACATTACCGTCATCACACCCTGCGCCTCCGCGGCCGCTTCCGGGGAGATGTTATACGCGCCGAGGATGAAGCGCGACGCGCCGAAGATGACCATGCCCGCCACGATGCCCACGACGATCGACACCGCCAGAAATTTGCGCGCATAGTCGCGCGCAAGCGACTCATCGCCGCCGCCGATCGAGTTGCCGAGGATGATAGCGCATGCGTTGCCAATGCCGAACATAGGCACCAGTGCGACCCCCTCGATTGTGCTCGAAATGTTCACCGCGGCAACCGAGTCGGTCCCGATGCGCGCGTAGATTCCCGCGTAGACACTCGTGCCGAGCGCCCAGATCACCTCATTGAGAATGACGGGCACCGTTGTGACGGCAAACGTCGCGAGGAACGCCCGGTTCACCCCGCGCATGTCCGCGAATCGGAGCGCCGGCGGGAGACGCCACCGGTAGGTGAGCGTGAGCAGCAGACCGCATTCGATGATGCGCGCGATCACGGTCGCGACCGCCGCGCCCATGATCCCCATCTGCGGCAGCCCCAGGTAGCCGAAGATCAGGCAGTATGCCAGCGCGGTCTTAAGCGAGAGCGCCAATACGCTGACACCCACCGGCAGCTTGACGTTGCGCGTCGTGCGCAGCGTGATGCCGAAAATCGTGGTGAGCGCGGTGAACACGTAGGACAGCGCCACGGTGCGCAAATACGGCGCGCCGAGCGCGACGACCTCGAGGTCGTTCGTGTAAATGCGCAGCACGACCGCCGGCGCCAGGATCGCCACCGTGGCGAACAGCGCGCTGCCGACGAGCCCGATAATCAGGCCGATCCCGAACGTCCGCCGCAGGTTCGGCACGTCTTGTTTGCCCCAGAACTGCGCGGTGAAGATCGCTGTGCCGCTCCCCGTGCCGAACAGGAACAGGTTCATCAGGAAAGTCCACTGGTTCGAGAGCGCGACCGCAGCCACCGAGGTCTCGCCCAACTGCCCGATGAGCAGAACGTCGACCGCGTTGAGCAGGTTAAACACAAGCGACTGCGCGGCGATGGGCAGCGCCACCTTAAGCATGACCGAGTAGAATTTGCGGTCGGTGAAGAGGTCTTTGAGCATAAGCGCGCATTTTACCACAAGGCCGCGAATAGATTGCAGAACGAAGATTGCAGATTAAAGATTGAAGATTGAAGAGGACTCGCCAATCTTAAGTCGTGATCTTCAATCTGCAATCTTTAATCTGCAATCTTCCCGTCCTTGCCGCAGACCGCAACTTGCGTTATAACACTCTCGTCGTATTCGCCTCTGCCAGAGGACGCTTCATGCCCATCACCTCCGAGGAATTCCGCGATGCGCTGCGCCATTTCCCTGCCGGCGTGACCATCGTGACCATCAAATCGGGCGACGAGGTCCACGGTCTGACCGTCTCCGCGTTCGCGTCTGTCTCCCCCGAACCGCCGCTCGTGCTCGTCTGCATCGACCACCGGCATCATGCGCACGATCTGCTCAAGCTCGAAGGCGCGACCTTCGCAGTGAATATCCTGCGCGAGGACCAGACCGAGCTGTCGAATCGCTTCGCTTATGTCAAAACGGAGGACCGGTTTGCGGTCGGCGATTGGCGCACTGCTGCGACCGGCGCGCCGGTGCTTGCGGATGCCCTCGCCTGGCTCGACTGCGTGGTGTACTGCCATGAGCGGGCGGGCACGCACACCATTTACGTGGGCGAGGTGCAGGCATCGTCCGTGCCCGCGCCCGACCAGCCGCCTCTCGTCTACTGGAACCGGGCATATCGCCGGCTCGAACCCTGACCGCTCGCCGCGTCCACCAGGGCTGTTACGCGGCCTTCATTGCGCAGCATCACTCACGTTCTCAAGGACTCGCCATGAAAATCAAGATGCTCTTCCTCCTGGTTCTCATCACCCTCGCGCTCGGCGCGTGCGCCGGCTACCAGTTCCACGGCATCCCGTACGAGCCGCCGCAGGCTGCGCCGCCGATTACCGGCCTCGACCAGAACGGCGCGCCGTTCAGCCTCGACGCGCTGCAGGGCAACGTTGCCCTCGTCTTTTTCGGCTATTCGTCGTGCCCGGACATCTGCCCGACTACGCTGGCCGAGATGCGCCAGTTGCGGAGCCAGATCAAGGATAAGGCGGATCGCGTTAAAGTTGTGTACGTTACGGTGGACCCGGAGCGCGACACGCCTGAGCGCCTGAAGGAGTACCTCGCCGCGTTCGATCCGACGTTCACCGGCGTCTTCAACAACAGCATTGACCTCGAGCCCATCAAGCAGGCCTACGGCGTCGTGGCGGAGAAAGTCTACTACGACGCGAAGGACACCGCGGCGGGCTACTCGGTCGACCACACCGCGCGCACCTACCTCATCGGCCCGCGCGGCCGCCTGGTGACCTCCTACCCGTACCAGTCGCCCATCGAGAATATCCAGAAGGACGTCGAATATTTGCTTTCCGAGGTTAAGTAAGGAGAAACACGGATGAAAGCCTGGATCATCGTGGCACTCGCGCTGCTTCTCGCCGCCGCGGGATGCGCGCCCCTGCCAGCCGCCACGAGTCCCGCCGCGGGCATCACCATCGAAGGCGCCTTCGCTCGGCCCTCGCCGACCGAGGGCGGCACGGGCGGCATGTTCATGACCATCGCGAATGGCGCAGGCGTCGCGGATCGCCTCACCGGCGGCAGCAGCCCGGCCGCGCAGACGGTCGAGATCCACGAGACGATCGACGACAACGGGGTAATGAAGATGCGCCCGGTCCCGGGCGGGTTCGAGATCCCTGCGGGCGGCAAGCTTGAGCTCAAGCCCGGCGGCAAGCACGTCATGCTCATCGGCCTGACCGCGCCGCTCGCCGAGGGCCAGGAGATCGAAATCACGCTCAACTTTGAGAAGGCCGGCCCCATCACCATCAAGGCGCCGGTCAAGATGATGGCGATGCAGTAGCGTTGGCGCAGGCTTCAGGAGGGGCGCGCCCCGTCTGAAGCCCGGCGTCCCCTTTCCCCCGTTCCCACCCCGTGTGCTATACTCCCGTGGCGCCATATTTCTCCCCATCTCAAGGAGGTAGTCCGCATGAATTTCCGCATGGTTCATCTTGTGGTGCTCCTCGCGCTCCTGGTGAGCGCGCTCACCGTAACTCCCGCAGCCGCGCAGGCGCCCACAGCCGCGCCGGCAGCCCCTGCGGCTCCCATTTCCGGCGTCGCGGCAGTTAGCTCGGGTCCCTCGCATACCTGCGTCATCAATGGGGACAAGACGGTTAGTTGCTGGGGCGGCAACGCTTCGGGCCAGCTCGGCGACGGCACGACGATCAACCGCGATCTGCCGGCGGCCGTGCCCGGCCTCAGCGACGTGAAGCAGCTCGCGCTCGGCGGCGCGCACACCTGCGCCCTGACGAACGACGGCGCAGTCTGGTGCTGGGGCAGCTCGTCCAACGGCCAGATCGGCGACGGGAGCAAGACGAATCGCCTGTCGCCGGTTCAGGTATCGGCCCTCCCATTTGGCGTCACCGCGATCACGGCGGGCAGCACACACACCTGCGCGGCGCGCTCGACGGACAACTCCGTGCGCTGCTGGGGCTGGAACAAGTACGGCCAGCTGGGGGATAACACCACCACCGACCGGCCGACCCCCACTTTTGTTAGCGGAATGGCGAACAACACCTTTGTTTCCGAGCTTACGGCCGGCGAAGAGTACACTTGCGCCCTCCTCCAGACCGGTGCGGTGAAATGCTGGGGCCGCAACCACCGCGCGCAGTTGGGCGACGGAACGCAGGTGGACCGCAAGGCGCCGGTGAATACGGCCATCTCTGGCGTGAGCGATCTCGACGCCGGCCGATTGCACATCTGCGCCGCGCTCGGCGACGGCACAGTGCGTTGCTGGGGAGACAACGAGTCGGGCCAGATCGGCGACACGGGCGCGCTGGCATTCAGCGAGGCGCCGGTCGTCATCCCCGGCGTCTCCGGCGCGGCGCAGGTCGACGCGAGCGGGTTCTCCTCCTGCGCGCGGCAAAGTAACGGCGCGGTGCAGTGCTGGGGCGACAACCAGGCAGGGCAGCTTGGCGACGGCACAACGGCCAGCCGCAAGACGGCCGCGCCGGTGTCGGGCGTCGGCGGCGCCACGCAGATATCCGGCGGCAGCATTCACGTCTGCGCGGTCGTCTCGGGCGGCGCGCTGCGCTGCTGGGGCGACAACACCTCCGGCCAGCTGGCCGACGGCACGCTCATCTACCGCGCGGTGCGCTCTGACGTGGCGGGGATCGGCAATGTGTCCGCGCTCGCGGGCGGCTTCGGCCACACCTGCGCGCTCATAGCGAACGGCACTGTGCAGTGTTGGGGCGCCAACATCTACGGCCAGCTCGGCGATGGCACGAAGACCGACCGCCCGGCGCCAGTCACGGTGTCGGGGCTATCCGGCGTGACCAAGCTCGCGGTGGGCGGTGGTCACACCTGCGCACTGCTCACGGACAACACGGTCCGCTGCTGGGGCTACAACAACGACGGCCAGCTCGGCGACGGCACCATCGTCAGCAAGACCACCCCGGTGCAGGTGCAGGACCTCGGTCCTGCTCTCGACATCGTAGCGGGCTACCAGCACACCTGCGCGCTCACCAACGTGCTCGGCGTGAAGTGCTGGGGCCATAACCAGTACGGCCAGTTGGGCGACGGCACCACCTTCCAGTCGAACAAGCCGCGTGATGTGGCCGGGCTGAACGTCGGCGCTAACGCCATCGCCGCGGGCGGCTATCACACCTGTGCGGTCACGAGCTCCAACGGGGTCAAGTGCTGGGGCAACAACGCCAACGGCCAGCTCGGCAACGACAGCACGAACGTTTCCGCAGTGCCCGTCGATACCGTGGGCATCAGCAACGCATTGGCGGTCGTGGCCGGCGGCGCCCATACCTGCGCGCAGCTTGGCGACGGCACGGCGAAATGCTGGGGCAACAACGACAAGGGACAGCTGGGCGACAACACGACGGAACAGCGGTTAACGCCCGTCGGGGTGCTCAATATGAGCGGCATCCAGAAGATGGCCGCCGGCGGGCCGCACACCTGCGCGATCACTTCCGGCGGAACCCTGTCCTGCTGGGGCGCCGGCGGCTCCGGCGAACTGGGCGACTGGCGCCAGGAGGACCACAAGTCGGCGCAGGTGGTCCAGGGCGCGGCGAGCGGCGCGTCGCTCATCGGACTCGGGCAGTCGCACACTTGCGTCGAGCTTGAGGCGCCGTCCGCCGGCCAGGTGGTTTCCTGCTTCGGCTGGGACGGCAGCGGTCAGCTCGGCCTCGGCACTGCGACGCGCCGGCCCGCGCCGGTGGCCGCGCAGGCCACGATGCCGGCAACCCTGTCCGTGAACTACGGCAGCGGCAAGCCGGGCAGCGAGTTTGTCCTCAGCGGTTACCGTTTCGCCCAGGGCGAGACGCTCAGCTTCACGATCAACGGCACGCCGGTTGCGCCGGCGCTCACGCCGGCTCAGGCGCAGGCGGGCAGCTTCATACTCGACCTGCAGACCCTGGCGGGCAACGCGCCGGGCATCTACGCGGTCCGGGCCACATCAGCGTCGCGCCAGGCGAGCGTGTCCGTCCGGCTCGGCGGCGGCTTCCCCACGCGTGTCGATCCTGGCAGCAGCGTCAGCATCAGCGCCGCGGGCATCGCGCCCGTGGAAGCGAAGGACGTCTACCTGCCGATCCAGTCACGCTAGAAGAATTAGCTACGGCGCGTCGTCGCCTTCGCGTGGGCGGAGGCGATGGCGCGCCGTAGCCTTAATCCATTCGGAACTGCCACAGCCACAGCGCCGGGTCGCCCGTCTCGGGCACAATCGTGATGTCCGCGCGGAACACCGTGTCCGGCGTCAACGGCTCGCCGTTAGGCCAGCGGTTCCCGTTCAGCGAGAACCGCCACACGTTGCACACCCCGCGCGCGTCGCCGAACACGCAGTACGGCGCGCGCAGTTCCCGCTGGAAGTGCGTCTGCACCTTGTTGCCGTCCTCGTCGAAGGTGTAGACGTCGAACTGCACTTCCTTGATGCCCGCGCCGGTTTGCGTCCCAACGTTTGCGTCGAACACATCGACGCCGAACACCAGCGCGTCGTCGAAGCGGATAATGCCGTCCTGCTCCAGCGCCGCGTCCGCGTCCGCCTGAGTCGCGCCAGGGATCAGCACGAGCGCGCCCTCGTTCCGCGGATCGCGTCCGCGGATATTCGGGCTGGCGGAGAGATCGCCCGCCACGGGCACGAGCGCCAGCGGCAAAAGTCTCGTCGGCGTAGGCCGCGGCGTGCGCGTCGCGACTGGCCGCGGCGTGGCCGGCACGCGCGCGGTCGGCAGCAGCGTGAGCGCGCCGCGGCAGAACAAGAAGCGCGGCTCAGCCGAGATGAAACTGAGAGCCTTCCCCGGCGTCACCCGCTCGACCGCGACCCAGCGGCCTCCCGGCGCGCCCACCGGCACAAATGCCACCGCGCGCACCACCGTGTTGCGCGGCAGCGTCCCCTCGACCGCAAACGCCGTCCCCGGCCCGGAGCGGACCGCGAGCGCCGCGGCAAGCACCGCGCATTGAACGCCGGGGGCCTGTGTGCCCTGCGGCGTTGCGGTGGCGCGACGCGTCGCCGTCGCTTGCGCGAGGGGCGCGGGCCCGACTGTTGCGGACGCGCTCGCGGCAAAGACGAGCGCCGCCACCATCAATCCGATTCCCGTCACAACTCCCACGGTTCGTCTCAACATCATCCACCTCCCAACTCAAGGAGCGCCTGCGCCGCCTGCTGACGCGCCGGCTCGCACACGCCGCCGATGATCCTGTCACGCAGGGTGGCATCCTCGGGCAGCTTCTCGCCTTGCGCGACGCATTCGTTGAAGTGCGCCTGCGCCTCCTCCAACAGCCCGCGCGCCGCCTCATCGTCGCCGCCACGCTCGGCCAGGCTGCCCTCATACAGCCGCGCCGCGCCCAGGTACGAGCGGCACTGCGCCAGCATCCGGTACTGCTTCTCAAGTTCGAGCGTCGCCAGCAGCGGCGTCAACTCCTCCGCCGCCTGTTCGAAGGCCGCGCGCGCTGACTCGTCATCCCCACCCGTCGCGTACAAGGTCGCGCCACGCGCCACCCGCGCATTGCCAAGCGCCAGGCGCGCCACTGCGTTTGCCGTGCTGCCGTCGGCAGACACCCTCACCGCCTCGCCATATGCCTGCTCCGCGCGGTCGAGCAGGCCGTCCGGTTCGAGCGCGGTCGCAGGGTCGACCGCCTCGCTCTGCCGCAGGAGCGCGCCGCCGAGGATGATCCACGGCCGCGGATCGTCGCCGTTGATCTGCGCCGCGCGCCACGCGTCCGCCTCCGCCTCGTCGCTCCGGCCGAGGAAAAGCTTCTCCCGGCCCAGGAAGTAATACAGGGTATCGAGCCCCGATATCGACCCGGCCCGCGCCACGACCTGCTCGTCCGTCAGACCGGCCAGCCCCAGATCGCGCTCGAGCTCCTCCAGCAGCGCAAGCGATTCGGCGTGTCTTCCCAGCGCATCCTCCCGAAGCGCGAGCAGCAGCCGATGCAGGAGCTTTGCCCGCTGCGCGAGCTCCTTCGCGATGCCGTCGCGGCGCAGCGCGTCGGCCGCGGCCAGGTCCGGCGGCAGCGGGATCGGCGCGCCGAACGCATACCGGCCGATGCTCTCGCCCGCCTCGGGCGCAAGCCGCGAGAAGATATAGAATTCAGGCTGCAGGCGCCGTGTTCCTGCCTCGCCTTCGACCCGCGCCGAGATCACGACGTCTGCGCCGATGCGCTCGGCCACGCGCCGCGCTTCGGCTTCGCGTTCGCCCGGCTCGGCCGCGGTCAGCGCGGGCAGCTTGTTGCGCTTCTGGCTGCGGCCCAGCCCGTCGTGCCACAAGGCGACGCGCTCCGCGGGCCGGGCGCGGATCGCGTCCTGCAGTTCCTCGGCCAGCCATCCGCGCATCAGCGCCGCGTCGCGCGGCCGCTCACGCGCCGCGCCGGGTTGCCCCGGGTCCAGCAGCGCGATGTTCATCGTGTTGGACGGGTCCATGCGCGTCGGCCCGATCTGCGACCAGATCAACAGCGCCAGCAGCGCGA
>JALOOB010000082.1 GCA_025454635.1 Anaerolineae bacterium | reverse complement strand
TTGATCTGCCAGGATTGGGGATCGCTGCTCGGACTGCGGCTCGTGGCGGAGCATAGCGAGCGCTTCGCCCGTGTGGTGCTGACCAATGGGGGCCTTCCCACCGGCGACGGCGAGATGCCGCGCGCGTTCGCGGCGTGGCGCCTGCTGTCGCAGCGGGGTCCGGTCCTGCCGGTCGGTCGCATCGTTCAGATGGGGTGCAAGACGCAACTCAGCCACGACGTGATCCGGGCCTACGAAGCTCCCTTTCCCGACGACCGCTATAAGGCCGGCGCGCGCGTCTTCCCGACGCTCGTGCCCACCCGGCCGGACGACCCGGCGTCCGCGCCAAACCGGATGGCCTGGCGCAGCCTGATGCGGTTTGAGCGGCCATTTCTGTGCGCGTTCAGCGACGGCGATCCGATCACCGCGGGGGGTGATGCGCCGTTCCGCCGGTTGGTGCGCGGCGCGCAGGGCCAGCCGCACACGACCATCGAGGGCGCGGGCCACTTCGTCCAGGAGGACAAGGGCGAGGAACTGGCGCGGGTGGTGCTGGGGTGGCTCGCGGGGGAGGGCGCCGCGGCGGGCTGAGGCCGAGGCATGTCTGGTATAATGACGGCCACCCTGCCCGGAGGAGTCCCACCCATGACCATGTCCCCCGCCCCGCCGCCCGTCGAAACGCCGGAGTGGCCCCAGGTAGCCCGCTATGCGGCGATTGCCGCGCTCGTCGCGCTCGCCGTCGCGGGCCTGTTGTTTGTCGCGCCGGTTTCGACCATTATCCTGGCCGGGGTGTTGATCGCGGTCATCACCGGCGGAGTCGCGCGGTGGCTGGGCCGCCGGACCTCGCTCGGCCCCGTGCCGGCGGTGATCGTCGTATACGTCGCGTTCATCGCGCTGCTGCTTCTCGCGGCTGTGACGGTGTTTCCGTGGTTGGTTCGGGCGCTCGAAGTGCTCGTGGCCGCGCTGCGCGCGAACCAGGAGACAGCGCAAGCCGTTGCCCCAACCGGCGCGGCTGCGACACAGCTTCAGGCGGTCTTCTCCGCCGAGCAGATCGAGCGGTTCGCGGAGACCGTGGTTGGTTTCGTCATCCGGCTGCTCACGCGCTTGCTCGTGGGCGTGGGGTACTGGGTCTATGTGCTGGCGCTTGGGCTGTTTCTTTCGTTCCTGATGCACATGGACCTCGGCGGACGGGGGCTGCGGCTGATGGAGCGGCTGCCGCCCGCGCACGGCCGCGAGCTTCGGCTGCTCACGCGCGATCTGGTCCCGCTGTGGACGCGCTTCGTCGGCGCGTCGTTTATCTTCGCGGCGATCGTCGGGGTCGGCTCGCTGGTGGAGTTCGTCATTCTCGGCGTGCCGTATCCGCTGTTGATGGCCGCGCTGACCGCGCTCATCACGCCCATTCCCACGGTCGGCGGCCTGCTGTCCTCTTTGATCGTTGGGGTTGTGTGCCTGGTCTTCGGCTCGACGCGGTTTCCGGACATGTCGCCCGCCCTGTTTGCGGGGATCGTGTGGATTCTGAACTCGATCATCACGCAGTCGGCGTATAATTTCGTCCTCATGCCTATCCTCGGCAAGGCGGTGCGGCTGCCGGTGTCGATCGTGCTGATTGGCGTGCTCGCGAGCTTCGCGGTGAACAATATCCTGTTCGCGTTTATCGTGGTGCCCGTGGTCGCGTCGCTGCGGATCGTGGCCGAGTATCTCTACGCCAAAATCCAGCGCCGCGAGCCGTTCCCCGACGCGCCCTCCTGAGCGCAAGAAAAGCGCAGCGACTGACAGGATCGCGGCAGAAAACAGGATTTTCAGGATTTGCCCGGATTCACAGGTATCCTGCTAATCCTGCCAAATCCTGAAAATCCTGTTCAGAGCCGAGACAGGGCACTGCCGCGCGTGACGGGAGTCACGCGCGGCCATGACCCGAAGCACTACCCCCGCGCCGCCATCCCTGCTACGATGTCCACACCAAAAAGAGGACATTCCCCAGGAGCAGGGACCATGACGAACAAGAAAGAAACTCAGCGCAAGCGCCGCCGGTGGCCGTGGGTTGCCGGCGCGCTTGTTTTGGCGGCCATCGCCGCGCCGCTGGCGCTCGGCGCGGTCGCGCGAGCAGGCGGGCAAGCGTCCGTCCAGTCGGGCGAGATCGTCACCGTTACGGTGGGCGATCTATCCGCGCGGGCGACGGCTTCCGGCAACGTGGAGGCGCGGCGCGATGCGCGGCTGAGCCTGGAGGTGGCGGGCACGGTCGCCGATGTGCCGGTGAGCGTGGGCGATGCGGTGAAGGCGGGCGATCCGCTCGTGCTGCTCGACACGGCCGCCCTGGAACGCGCGGTGGCGAACGCGAAGCTGGCGCTTGAAATCCAGGAGGCGAACCTGAGCGACCTCGTGGATGGCGCCACGGCGGCGGAGCTTGCCTCGGCGCAGGCGGCGGTGGACAGCGCGCGGGCGCACCTGGCGGACGTCCAGGACGGCGCGAACCCGAACGACATTGCGTCGGCGCGGGCGAACCTGGCGTCGGCGCAGGCCGCGTACCAGGACTTGTTGGACGGGCCGGATGGCGAGAGCGTCCGCCAGGCCGAGGCGAGCCTGAGGAACGCGGAGGCCGCGCTGCAACAGGCGCAGGCCGCGTATGACCGCGTTGCGGGCAGCCCCGACATAGCGATGCGCCGCGAGGCGCTGGAGCTCCAGCAGGCGACGAACAACCTGGAGTCGGCGCAGGCCGCTTACGAGCTGGCGACGCGCGGCGCGACGGACGAGCAGCGCAAGCAGGCTCAGGCAAGCGTGGAGCAGGCGCGCTCGACGCTCCAGAAGCTGCTGGACAGCCCGACCGCGGCCGAGCTGGCCTCCGCGCAGTCGCAGCTTTCGCAGGCGGAGGCGAACCTGGACACCGTGACGCGCGGCGCGGGCGACGCGAAGGCGCAGGTCGCGCAGGCGCAGGTGGAGCAGGCAAAGCTCAACCTCGCGGAGGCGGAGGACTCGCTGGCGAAGGCCACGCTGCGCGCGCCATATGACGGCGTGATTACAGCGGTCCATGTTCAGGCCGGGGAGCGCGCGAGCGGTCTTGCGGTGGAGATGGCCGACACGACCGCGCTGGAGCTGGTTCTCGGCGTGGACGAGGTCGACATCGGCGGGCTGGCGGTGGGGCAACCGGCCGTGGTGACGTTCGAGACGTGGCCGGGCGTCGAGGTGAGCGGCGAAATCGCGTCGATCGCGCCGAAAGCGACGGAGAGCAACAGCGCGGTCGTGTCCTACGAGGTGCGCGTGCGGCTGGGCGCGACCGAATTGCCGGTGCGGCTGGGCATGACCGCGGACGCGGATCTGATTACGGACGCGAAGACGGGCGTGCTGGTCGTGCCGAGCCAGGCGATCACCGCGGACCGCGAGGCCGGCACGTACTCGGTGAACCTGGCCGGAGTGGATGCGGAAGGCAAGCCGACTTTCACGAAGACGGCGGTGACGATCGGGCTGAAGGACGGGGACAACACAGAGATCACGAGCGGGCTGAAGGAAGGCGACCGGGTTTTGATCGGCGCCATCACCGTGGCGGAGCCGGAGCGCGGCGGATTTATGATGCCGCCGGCGCCGGGCAGCTTCCGCTCGGGCGGGCAGTAGGCGAGACGATAGGCGCGGGAGACGGGGTATGATCGAGTTGAAGGGCGTCACGAAGGAATACGCGATGGGCACGCAGACGGTTCATGCGCTGCGAGGGGTTGACCTGACCATCGCTGACGGGGAGTTTGTGGCTATCATGGGGCCGTCGGGGTCGGGCAAGAGCACGCTGATGAACATGATCGGGTGCCTCGACCTGCCGACCGCCGGGACATATCACCTGGACGGGGTTGACGTGAGCGACATGAGCGACGACGAACAGGCGCGCGTCCGCAACAAGCACGTCGGTTTCGTCTTCCAGCAGTTCAACCTGCTCGCCCGCACCCCTGCGCTGAAGCAGGTGGCGCTGCCGCTGATGTATGCGGGGGTGGGGCGCAAGGAGCGCACGGAGCGCGCAGCGGCGGCGCTGGCGTCGGTCGGGCTGGCGGACCGGATGGATCACCGACCCGACGAACTGAGCGGCGGGCAGCAGCAGCGCGTGGCGATTGCCCGCGCGCTGGCGACCGAGCCGAGCATCATCCTGGCGGACGAACCGACCGGCGCGCTGGACACACAGTCGGGCGAGGAGATCATGGGCATCTTCGAGACGCTGAACACGCAGGGCAAGACGGTGATCCTCGTCACGCACGACCCGGACGTGGCCGCGCGGGCGCACCGGATTATCCGCGTTCGCGACGGACGGGTGCAGCAGCCGGCGGCGGAGCAGAGGCAGGAACGACATGAATCTGAGTGAAAGTTTCTTGTCCGCGCTGGACACGCTCGCCGCGCACAAACTGCGCTCTGCGTTGACCATGCTCGGCGTGATTATCGGCGTCGCGGCCGTCATCGCGCTCATGGCAATCGGCAACGGCGTGCAGAGTTCGATTACAGACGAGATCACGTCGGTGGGGTCGAACCTCATTGTCGTCTCCCCGGACATGGAGCACAGCGGAGGCTATCCGCCGTTGAGCCTGGCGGATGTCGAGGCGCTGGCGGACCCGTTGAATGCGCCCGCGGTATCATCGGTCGCGGCGAGCGTGGCCGGAAACCGCGAGGTGACTGCGGGCGGCAACAGCGTCACGACGTCTGTTTCGGGCGTGACCGCGAATTACTTCGAGGTCGTCAACCTGGGCGAGTTTCAAGCCGGCGACGGGCTGACGCAGGCAGACGTGGACACGAAGGCGCGCGTGGTGGTGCTGGGCGCCAGCGTGGCGAGCGAACTGTTTGACGGCGAGAACCCGGTTGGCCGGATGGTGAAGATCGACGGGGCAAGCTACGAAGTGGTCGGCGTGCTGGCCGAGCAGGGGCAAACCCTGGCGGGCAACCCGGACGAAAACGTCTACGCGCCGATCACGACAGCGCAGGCGAGGCTGTACGCGGACCGGACGCGGACAGGCAAACATGCGGTGAGCAGCATCACCGCGCAGGCGCGCAGCGAGACGGAGGCGGATGCGGCCATCGAGCAGATCGAGGCCACCTTGCGCGAGGCGCACGGGCTCACGGGAGATGACGAGTCGGACTTCTCCACGTTCAGCCAGACCGCGCTGCTGGAGACGGTCAACACGATCACGGCCACGCTGACCGCGTTCCTCGGCGCCATTGCGGGCATCTCGCTGCTCGTGGGCGGCATCGGCATCATGAACATCATGCTTGTGAGTGTGACCGAGCGCACCCGCGAGATCGGGGTGCGCAAGGCTATCGGCGCGCTGAGGCGCGACATCCTGGGCCAGTTCCTGCTGGAGTCGATCCTGATGAGCGCCATTGGCGGCCTTGCCGGGATCGCGCTCGGCTGGCTGCTGGCGCAGGCGTTCAGCCTTGCGCTAGACGCGACTGCGGTGGTGGACGCGCAGACGGTGTTGATGGCGACGGGATTTGCCGCCGCGGTCGGGCTGGTCTTCGGCCTGTATCCCGCGTGGCGCGCGTCGAAGCTGCGGCCGATCGAGGCGCTGCGGTATGAGTGACGGCCTACGCGCGGGCATGAGCCCGCGCGGGGTCGCCGCGACGCAGGCTTAAGCCAACGCGACGTGATTGTGGTATTCTCACCGATATGAACCAACCCGCTTATCTGCCCAACCCTGACCGCACCGCGCCCGGCCTGTTGCGAGTGCTGCGACAGGCGGCCGCGCTGCGGTTCGCCCTGGCGATCCTCGGGCTGGGCACTTATCTTCTCACGCGGGCGGCGGGCCACGGGCTCGAGGTCGACTTGTCGTGGCTGCCGTGGCTGCTGGCGGGGCAGGGCGCGGTGTTCCTCGCGTTCGTCATGTGGGAGGGAGCGCGGGTCAGGCTCGGGAAATGGTTCCTGCCCGTCGCGCTGAGTTGGTTCCTGATTATGCCCATCGTCGAGCAGGCGCTCATCTATCGCTACACGCCGGCTGCGGTGTTCAGCCGCCTGGGCGGCGGTGGGGCGGTGGGCATCGGGTTCGAGGGGCTGTTTGTCGTGATCCCGGTCATCCTGGCGACGTGGCAGTATGGCCGTCGCGGGCTGATCGGTTCGCTCGCCGTGCTGCTGGTCGGGCAGCTGCTGCTTGCGCCGCTCATGGGGCTGACCCCGGCCGACCTTGCCTTCTACCTGCTGGGCAGCCTGGGACGGGTCGCCATGATGGCGCTGCTCGGATACGTGGTGCTGCAGTTGGTGCTGGCGCTCCGCTCGGAGCACGGGCAGTTGATCGAGGCGAACCGGCAGCTAAGCCAGCGCGCGGCCACCGCGGAGCAACTGGCCGAGAGCCGCGAGCGCAACCGGCTGAGCCGCGAGCTGCACGACACGCTGGCGCACTCCCTGACCGGTCTGAGCGTACAGCTCAAGGCGCTCGACACGCTGATGGGGCGTGATCCGGAGGCCGCCGCGCGGCAGCTCAAGGATGCGCAGGCGACCGTGAAGACGGGCTTGCAGGAGGCGCGGCGCGCGATCCAGGCGCTGCGCGCGTCGCCGCTCGAAGAGTTGGGGCTGCCCGAAGCGTTGCGGCAGCTTTGCGCGCGGACGTCGGAGCGGACCGGGCTGCGCCTGGAATGCGGGGTGGAAGATGTCGGCGCGCTCGACCCGCTGACTGAGCAGGCGATTTATCGGGTGGCCGAATCCGCGCTGGCGAACATCGAGCAGCACGCGGGCGCGGAGACGATTGTCGTGAGCCTCGCGCTGCTCGGCGCGGACCGCGTGCGGCTCGCGGTGCGCGACGATGGGGTGGGATTCGACCCGGCGAGCCTGCCCGCGGACCGGTTCGGCATCGCGGGGATGCGCGAGCGCGCGGAGTTGATCGGCGCGAACCTCGTGATCGCGTCGCGGCCCGGAAAGGGGACGACCGTCGCACTGGAGGCGGGGCGATGACGCGCGTGCTGATCGTGGACGACCAGGATATCGTGCGGCAGGGGCTCGGCGTGATCCTGACGCACGCGGAGGGCGTCGAGGTGGCCGGGTACGCCGCGGACGGGCAAGAGGCGCTGGAGCAGGCGCGCGCGTTGCGGCCCGACGTCGTGTTGATGGACCTCAAAATGCCGCGGCTGAACGGCATCCAGGCGACGGCGAGGCTGACACGCGAACAGCCGAGCGTCAAAATCGTCGTGCTGACCACGTATGACGCGGACGAGTGGCTGTTTGACGCGATCCGGGCCGGCGCGTCCGGCTACCTGCTGAAGGACAGCGACTCGGACGAGATCGCGGCTGCGGTGCGTGGCGCGGCCGCGGGCGAGGTCCGCATCGACCCGGCCGTCGCGGGCCGCGTCCTGCAAGAGTTCAACCGGCTTAAGGCGTCACGGCCCGCGACGGCGCAGGCCGAGGACCTGCCCCGGATCGAGGAACTGACCGAGCGCGAGCTGGCAATCCTGCAGGAACTGGCGCAGGGGAAGAGCAACCGCGAGATTGCCGCGTCGCTTTACCTGGCCGAGGGCACGGTCAAGAACTACGTGAGCATCATCATCGAGAAGCTGCACGCGAACGATCGGACGCACGCGGCGATCCTCGCGCTGAAGCGCGGATTGGCGACGCTGGAATAGGGACGACTACCGTCGGGTGGCGTCGAGCGCGGGGCGTTTCTTCCAGCCCCGCGCTCGACGCGTCTGCGGATGACGCGGGCGGATTCGGCTACGGCTCGGGCTGCGCGACGAGGCCGGGCGGGAACCACTTGCCGCGGGTAATGGCGTCCTGCGGCTGATAGGCGCGGAGCGCGACGACGAACGTGTCTTGCGGCGCGGGTAGCCAGTTGCCTTCGGGCGCGTCGTCAGGCCGCGCGTGTTGGATCCAGAGCGTCAGGCTGCCGTCGGCCCCATAGGTGAGGCCGGGCGAGTTCGGGCGCAGGATGTAGCGATCGATCGGGTTGGCGACGAGCAGCGAGTTGGCGCCGTACATCGTCAGCGACCAGAACCCGTGCGGGCGGAGGGGCGGCAGCTCGCCCGCGGCAAAGCGCAGCGTGTAACGCTTGCTGCCGTGAAGCGGCTCGCCGTCGCGATCGCGGTAGCCGAAGAAGTAGGTCGCCTCGTCCATGGTGAACGAGCCGAACTGCGTGAGCTGGATCGCGGCGCGGCTGAGGATGTGGGGGCCCGGGCGGCCGGTGTTCGGGTCGGGGACGAGCCAGCCGTCGCGGAACGGGCCGGCGGTGACGCGGGCGTTGAGCGCGGCCTGCGCGTCCCGCGCGCCGAGGCGGATCGCATCCCGCAACTCCGGGTCGTCGGGGATCACCGATCCGGGACCGACGCGGGCGGTGGCGAAGAGCGCCATCAGGCCGGCATCCTCAGGCGGCGGCGGGTTGACACCCCGGTAAAAGTTGGCGTAGCCGAAGAACTGGAGGGGGTCGCGCGTCTCGCGCATCCCCTGGATCTCCCACGGGGCGAGGTCGACCGGGCCGAAGCCCGGCGCGCCGCCAAGGAACTCCCGGAGCGGCGTGAGGCGAATGGCATCCTGCAGCGCATGAAGCGCCGGGTACTCGGCGGCATCGCGCGCGTAGATGCGCTGGTAGAGATTGGTGATCGGCGTGGGCGAGATGATGACGGCGCGGATGCCCGCGGGCGTGTCGCCGCTCCAGCCGGGCGGCGCGATCAGGAAATTGCCGCCGTCGTTGCCGAACGTGCGCGGGCTGATGGTCGCGTAGTTGTTGAAGTAGGCGTCGAGAAAGGCGACGGAGTAGTAGCGGTCGGGGACGGGCGGGATGCTCAGGACGACCGGGCCTTGCTCGTGAAGCAGGAGGAACGCGGCGCCATAGAGTGTGTCCACGTTGGGCATTGCGTTGTTGGTCGTCGTGTCAGAGAGCTTGCGGATGAGGATCCAGCCGGCAAGGGGCTCCTCGCCGGGGTGCATGTAACGCCGCGCGCCGATGAACTCCGTGAGGTGGCGCATGTGCAGGAACGCGGGAAAGCCGTGCAGGTAGGACTGCATCGCGACTGAGCGAGCGTAGCTCGCGCGGCCGTCCCGCGCCTCATCGGGCGAAAGGTCCGCGCGAAACTCCTCGATGCGCGGATAGGGGACGTTCTCCATTGTAGACATAAGGATGCTCCTGGGTCATACTGACATGCGATCCTGAATATAGCGCATTGCGGGCGAACCTGGGATGTACGGAGGGATAGTTGGGAGCTAGCGGTTAAGCGAGGCTGACGAACTTGCGCAGTGCTTTTGCATTTGTATACAGATTGTAGTACCTTATCAGGTAGGCCGCGTCGCTGGCGGCCCTTCGAGAGAGGAACAGGAGAAGGCATCGTGAAGCTAGTCGTATTTGGCGCAACGGGGGGAACGGGGCAGGCAATCGTGTCGCAGGCGCTGAGCCAGGGGAGCCAGGTGGTGGCGTTTGCGCGGCGGCCGGAAGCGGTGACGGCGCAGGGCGCGAATCTAACCATCGCGCAGGGCGACGTGCTGGATCGCGAGGCGGTGAGCAAGGCGGTCGCCGGGTGCGACGTGATCCTGTCCGCGCTAGGCACGCGCGGGGGACCCTCCATGTTGGTGGAAGGGACGCGCAACATCCTCGACGCGGCGAAGGCAAACGGTGGGCTGAAGTCCTTGTGGGTAAGCTCGTTCGGCGTGGGCGACAGCATCGAGCAGATGGGCTGGTTCACGCGGAACGTAATCGCGAATATGTTCCTGAAGTCCACGCTGGAGGAGAAAGCGGAACAGGAGAAGCTCATCATGGAGAGCGGGCTGCCCTGGATCATTGCGCGGCCGGGCGGGCTGACGGACGGGCCGCTGACGGGGCAGTACCAATGTGTGCCTTCGAGCGCGAAGGTCAGCCTGAACAGGGTGCAAATCTCGCGCGCGGACGTCGCGGATTTCCTCCTCAAGAACCTCACGGATCAACGGTGGCTGGGGCAGGCGGTGGGGCTGGCGTATTAATCGCATTTTGCCGCAGAGGACGCAAAGATCGCGGAGGATTTCCCGGAGCGGCTCTGCATACTCTGTGGCGAACGGGCAGGACGGGCGCTTGTCTCTCGGCGGGTGCGCTGCTATGATGGGGAAGCATTCTCGCCGTCGCGGCGTCGATCCACTGGGGAGGGTTGGGCATGCTCCCGGAATCACAACCTGCGCCTGCCTCCCGGACCGCGCGTTCCTGGTGGCCCGCCGCGCTCCTCGTCGCGGTGCAGATCGCCAACGGCATCTGGTATATGCCGCAGTTGTCGTTCTTCCCCATCTATCTGCAGGAAGACCTCGGACTATCAACGGTGGCCATTTCGGCCATCGTCTCCGGCGCGCTCGTGTCGGGGATGTTCGCCGCGCTGCTTGGCGGCGCGGTCACGGGCGAGCTGAGCAGCAAACGGACGTTTGTGCTGGGCCTGCTGGTCTCGGCGGTGGGCGTCCTTGCGTTTCTGGCGCGCATCCCCTGGCTCGTTGCGCTGCTGTGGTTCGTCGGCGGCGCGGGACTGTCGCTGATTACCGTGGCGGGCGCGAGCTATCTGACCGGGCTGAGCGCGCGCGGCGCGCTGGGCATCCTCGCGGCGCTCTACTCGCTCAGCCTCACGGTGGGCGGCGTGATCGGGAACCCGATCGCCGGGTGGGTAATCGAGAGCTACGGGTTCGCAGCGTTCGGCATTGCCGAGCTTGTGTTCATCCTGCTGACCGCGCTGTTTACGGCACGCGCGCTGATCCCCATCGACGACCGCGCGCCGCGCTCTGCGCCGCTGGCCGCGTTTTGGGCGAGCAGCGCGCCGCTCGTCCGACAGGTCCGAGTCCGCATGCTGATCGGGCTGCGCGGCCTGCCCACGATCTTCTACGGGCTGATGACGGTGCTGATCCCCCTACTGCTCAACGACCTCACCGGCAGCAAGACGCTCGTGGCCGCTTACAGCACGGCGAACCTCGTGATCGCGTCGGCGTGCCAGATCCTTGCGGGGCGCGCTGCGGACCGCTGGGGCGCGCGCATCCCGACCGTGGTCGCCTACGCGTGTCTTGCGCTGGCCGGGCTGGGGCTGGCGCTTACGGCCGACACCGTGTGGGGGCTGTTCGTCTTCGGGGTGGTGGGTGTGGCCGCAGCGTGGTCGCTGTCGACGCTGATGTACGTGTGGGTGGCAGACGGCGTCGGAGCGGTCGAGAGGCCGCCGGCGTTGGCGCGTTGGTGCGCGTTGCTGACGGGCTGCCGTTCCTGGCGGGCGCGCTGCTCGTTGCAGGCGCGCCCTTCCTTGCGCTCGCCTACTACCGGCGCATCGCGGTGCGCTAATTCGCTGCGCGACGAAGCCGGACGCTCGCCGCGCCCGGCGTCGTCGCGCGTTGGCCGCTAACCGTTCGGCAGCATCACGGCCTTGATGACCGGCTCGCTGCCGTCGATCACGGCCTTGAACGTCTCGCACGCCTGGTCGAAGCCGAAGGTGTGCGTGACCAGGGCCTTCCCATCCACCAGGCCGTCGCGCAGCAGACGGTTGGAGATGGGGAAGTTGATGGCCGGCTCGGCAAACGCCGGGCGCAGCTGGATTTTGCGGAAGATGAGGTCGTTGACGTCGACCTCGATGGTGCTCTCCCCGCCGAAGTGCAGCCCGAAGAAGGTGATGATCCCGCCGTACTTGATCGCCTTGAGCCCATCGTAGAGGCTGCGCGGCGGGCTGCTGGCGATGACGCGATCCACGCCCTTCGGGAAGACCTGCTTGACCTGCTCCTCGACGTTCCCCTCGGCTGCGTCGATCGTCATGTCGCAGCCGAACTTCGCCGCGGCAGCCATGCGCGCCTGTTCGCGCGGGGTGTTGCAGCAGTGCCCCGTGATGCCAACCCAGCCCGCGCCCTTGAGCTTGGCGAGCTGCGCGGTCATCAGGCCGAGCGGGCCGGGACCGAGCACGAGCACGCTGCCGCCGAGCGGTATCTCCGCGGTGAGGACCGCGGTAAGGCACACGGCGAGCGGCTCGGTCAGGGAGGCGGTGACGTGGTCGAGCCCCTCGTACTTGACGCAGGAGTTGTACCGCACCGACATGTACTGCCCCATGCCGGGCTGGCCTTCGATGGAGTGCATGTTGCGGCAGAACTCGGGGTGGCCGCTCTTGCAGTCCTCGCAGACGCCGCACATGCTGACGTCTTCGACGATGACCGTATCGCCCGGCTTGACTGTCGTGACGTTCTTGCCGACTTCGAGCACTTCGGCGGAGATCTCGTGGCCAAGCGCCATCGGATCGTCGCTCCAATCGCGGACGAAGTTGATGTCCGTGCCGCACATGCCGCACGCCTTCACCTCGACGATCACGCGATCGTCGCCCGCGGGCGCGAGCTCATACGTCCGTTCCTGAATATCCAGATACTTCTTGCCCCAGAGGCCCTTGCTCTGCATGGTCAGCTCCTTTCCCGTGGGACGTACCTTTGCCACAGAGGACACAGAGATCACAGAGGTTCCTCTATGGCTACCATCCGGTTATGCCGCGCCGTACAGCTTGCCATCGGCGCCGGGATAGATGGCGTCATCCGCGTGGGCGAGCGCCTCGTCCAGGTTGCCGAAGACCTTGTGGAATGCGGCGAGGATCTTGTCCATGAGCGGCCGACCGTTGGGCGCATGGATGCCGTGGACGACGGTGTAGGTGTCGCAGAGCATCTGGGCGACCGGGAACTGGTTCGGGTCGTAGTTGTAGTGGATGCCCTTCGCCTCGTTGACGACCCACGGGTAGCTGGAGCCGCCGTAGCCGAGCTTGCTCTGGAAGAGGTCCTGCGCGGGGACGGGCATGGTCTGCCATTGGCCGACGAGCATGCCCTCTTTGTAGAGCGCCTTCTCCACCGCGATGCGGAAGCGCCGCGGGTCCGCGTCCACGCCGGCGGCCTTCGGGTCGAAGCGGACGTTGTACATGAAGTAGACGTGCTTGCAGTCGGGCGGGCAGTAGGGCGGGATGACGCCCGGAATCTTGCTCAACTCTTCGGTGAGGTAGTTGGCGTTGGCGATGCGGACGTCGTTGCGCTCGTCGAGGTGGAGCAGCTGCCCGCGGGTCAGCGCGGCGGGAAGTTCCTGGTTGCGGTACATATAGCCGAGGATCGAGGCGTTGTAGACGCGGCGCTTGCTGACTTCGTCGACCTCGTCGCCGAAGCAGCGGACGAGCACGCCCTTATCGAGGTATTCCTCGCTGTCGGTGGTAAACAGGCCGCCTTCGCCGCCGCACAGGTTCTTAAAGTTGTTCAGGCTGAACGTGCCGATGTCGCCGAGCGAGCCGACCTTGCGGCCCTTGTACATTGCGCCGTGCGACTGGCAGGCATCTTCGAGCACCTTGAGGTTGTGCTTCTTGGCGATGGCGAGGATGGGGTCCATGTCCGCGGGGAGGCCCTGGATGTGAACCGGGATGATCGCCTTGGTCCGCTCGGTGATAGCGGCTTCGAGCTTGCTCGGTGATAGCGGCTTCGAGCTTGGCGGGGTCCATGTTGTAGGTGCGCGGGTCGATGTCGACGAACACGGGGATCGCGTTCTGGTGCAGCGCGCACGAAGCGGACGCGAGGAAGGTGAATGCGCTCGTGATGACCTCGTCGCCGGGGCCGAGGCCGAACGCGGCGAGGCCCATGTGCAGCGCGGCGGTGCCGCTGGTGGTGGTGAGACAGTGCTTGCTGCCCACATAGGCGGCCCACTCCCGCTCCAGCGCGGAGACCTGGGGCGCAGTGCCGCCCGCGACGATGCCGCTGTCGAGCACTTCATTGATGAAGCGGCGGTCGTCGTCGGTGATGATGGGCCAGTTGCAGTAGTCGCTGCGCGAGAGGACCGGGGTCCCGCCGCCAACTGCCAGTCGTTCTGCCATGTGAAACCTCCTCAGAGTGTG